>NCCY01000135.1 GCA_002279855.1 Rhizobiales bacterium 12-68-15 | reverse complement strand
AGCACTTCGTCCTTGAGCTTCTTGTTGCCCTCGAAGGCGACCTTGTTGATCACCTCGTTCTCGGAGACGCGGACGACGATGCGCCCGCCCTGCTGCGAGATGTTGACGTCGGAGAACAGCCCGGTCGCATAAAGCGCCGCGAGGGCCTCATTGATCTTCTGCGGCGAAACCGGCCCGGTACCGAAGTACGAGCGGATGGTCGCCGCGTCCACGCGACGGTTGCCCTCGACGACGATGTTGCTCGCAGACTGAGCAGCGGCAGGCCCTGCCACCAGGATCGCTCCAACCGGCGCCCCGATCGCGACCGTAGTCGCGATGCCAAGG
This sequence comes from Rhizobiales bacterium 12-68-15, assembly GCA_002279855.1. Taxonomy (GTDB): domain Bacteria; phylum Pseudomonadota; class Alphaproteobacteria; order Rhizobiales; family Xanthobacteraceae; genus Aquabacter. Next base: position 8,379 of record NCCY01000135.1, on the reverse strand, counting down.
ACGGCGGCCAGCTTCACCAAAACCCGGACCGGAGCAGTCATATGGCACGCAACCCTGTTTTGTTGATCTCGGAAACTGTTCCCGGAGGCGGCAGATTCCGACCTTCAGGCGCTTGTACAAATTTTTGACCGCGCTGCAAACGCCTGAGGGGTCAGGCGCTTCCCGATTCCGCCGCACCGTGTCCGATGCGCCACGAAGCGAGGAGCTTCAGCGTGGCCTACATGGTCGCCAGATGGAACACGTCGTTCCAGGTAGCGAACACCATTAGCATCAATACGATAGCAAGACCGATCCGGAAACCGATATCCTGCATGCGGGGGCTGAGCGGGCGTCCCCGCACGGCCTCAACAGCGTAAAACAACAGGTGCCCGCCGTCCAACAGCGGGATGGGAAAGAGGTTAAGCAATCCGATAGAGACCGACAGCACCGCCGCCAGCGAGAGCAGCGCACCAATTCCGTGCGTTGCCACCTGCCCCGACACCTGCGCGATGCGGATCGGCCCGCCCAGCTGGTCCGGCGATTCCCGTCCGGAGATGAGTCCGCCGAGATAATCGAATGTGCGGGTGACCACGAACCAGGTTTCCTGCGCCCCGAGGCCCACCGCCTCGATGGGGCCATAGCGCCGGGTCGCCACGTCGGACGGCGCGAGCGAGCGGGTGATTCCCAGCAGGCCCATGCGGTGCACGTTTCCGAACGAGTCCTTCATCTCCCGCATTTCGGGCGTCGCGGTCAGGCCGATCTCCGCATTGTCGCGCTCGACGCGGAACTGCAGCGGCCGTCCGGCATTGGCGCCGACGATTCGCTGCATGTCGGAAAAGCTTTCCACCGCCGTGCCGTCGATGTTCAGCACGAGGTCGCCGGGCTTGAAGCCGGCGCGCTCGGCTGCGCTCGCGGGCGCCACCTGATCCACACGCGGCGCCGTGATCTGCCGGCCGAAGGTCATAAAGACCAGGGCGAAAATGACGATGGCGAGGATGAAATTGGCGATCGGGCCGGCCGCGACGATGGCGGCACGCCAGGCGAGGGGCTGGAAGAAGAAGCTCTGCCGCCGCTCCGCCTCGCTCATCTGCCCGAGCGCCTCGGTGTTCGGCGTGCTGGCGGCGTCCTCGTCGCCATAGAATCGCACATAGCCGCCCAGCGGAATCGCCGCGACGCGCCAGCGCGTCCCGTGGCGGTCGTGGAACCCGAACAGCTCCGGACCGAATCCGAGCGAGAAGGTAAGCACCCGGACGCCAGCGCGGCGCGCCACCCAGAAGTGGCCCAGCTCATGAAAGAACACCACCAGCGTCAGGACGAAGAGGAACGGGACGATGTAACCCAGCAGCGAGCTTCCCCACAGGCGTGGAAAATCCGTGACGGGCGGCACAGGCGGCGCACCCTTCCGCATGGGGATTAGGATGCCTTTGCGGCAAACTTAGGCAAGAGCGAATGCGCAATTGCTCGCGCGTCCGAATCGCACGCCATGGCGGCTTCCACCGAGGCAGGTGCGTCGCCTGTCGCGGTCTGCGCCAGGGTTTCCTCAACGATGGCGGCGATACCCAGAAGCCCGATCCGCCCAGCAAGGAAGGCGGCGACCGCCACCTCGTTGGCGCCGTTGAGCACGGTGGGGGCGCTGCCCCCGGCCTCCATGGCCGAAATGGCGAGCCTCAGCGCCGGGAAACGCTCCAGATCCGGCGCCTCGAAGGTGAGACGGCCGACCCGCGCCAGATCCAGCCGGCGGCAGGTGGTCTCCATCCGCTCGGGATAGGCGAGGCAATGGGCGATGGGCACGCACATGTCGGGGACGGCGAGCCCGGCCACCACGGAACCGTCGCGGAAGGCGACGAGGCCATGAATGACAGATTCGGGGTGGATCACCGCCTCCAGCCGCTCCGGCGGCAGGGAGAACAGATGGTGGGCCTCGATCAGTTCGAGCCCCTTGTTCATGAGGGTCGCCGAATCGATGGTGATCTTGGCGCCCATGGACCAGTTGGGATGGCGTAGCGCATCCTGCGGGCCGGCGCGGGAAATCTCGTCTAGGGTCGCAGTGCGGAACGGCCCGCCCGAGGCGGTCAGGGTCACCTTTTCCACATGGGCGGCGGGCGCGGCGGACAGCGCCTGAAAAATGGCGTTGTGCTCGCTGTCCATGGGCAGAAGCTCGGTGCCGGTGCGCTTCGCCTCCGCCATGAAGAAGGCGCCGGCGGCCACCAGGCATTCCTTGTTGGCCACCGCGACGCGCCGGCCGGCGCCGAAGGCGGCGACGGTGGGTACCAGACCGGCAATGCCGGAGATGGCGGCCACCACCATGTCGGCGGGCCATTGCGCTGCCGCGATCACCGCCGAGGGGCCTGCGCCATTGGCGATGCCGCTGCCATCCAGGAGGTCGGCGAGGCGCGCGCCGGACGCGGGATCGGCAATGGCCACGAAGCCGGGCTTCAGCTCCCGCGCAAGGGCGGCGAGCGCATCCGCGTCCCGCCCGCCCGCGAGGGCGGCGATCCGGAAGCGGCCGGGCGTTTCCCGCACGAGTTTCAGCGTGCTGCGGCCAACAGAGCCGGTGGCACCGAGGATGGTGAGGCTGGACATGCCCCGTCCTACCACAGGAGAAGCCCCGCCGCTGGCGCGGAGAGGTTGCGGGCAAGGCCGATGAGCACCGCGAACAGGCAGGCCGCCATGAAGCCGTCCAGCCGGTCCAGCACCCCGCCATGGCCGGGGATGATCCGGCCCGCATCCTTCACGCCGAAGGCGCGCTTGAAAGCGGATTCGGCCAGATCCCCCATCTGTCCCGCAACCGACAGGCCAAGGCCCACCGCCAGCATCACCGGCTCGAACCGCAGGCCGCTGGCGAACAGCAGCAGGCAGCCCGCAAGCGTACCGAGCACCGCGCCGCCAATGGCCCCCGACCAGGTCTTGTTGGGCGACAGGCGCGGGGAGAGCTTCGGCCCGCCGAGGGTACGGCCGACAAAATAGGCGCCGATATCGGTGCACCACACCACCGCATAGATGTAGCAGACCGCCCAGATGCCCAGCGTGGTGTCGCCGCGCAGCATCACCAGCGGCACGCAGGCGGTGGCAGCCACCAGAACGCCCCCTACGCCGGCGCGCAGCCTCCGGGTCAGCAGCCCGCAGGCCACCGCCACGCCCGCAAGCACCGGAACCACCAGCGCACCCTGGGAGAGGGAGAGAAGAATCACCGACCCGGCGAGGCCGCACAGGCCAAGGACGGCATAGCCGGCGGCGTAAGGCAGTCGTGCGACCTTCGCCCATTCGTAGAGGGCGGCGGCGCCGGCGGTGAGCCAGAACAGGGTGAAGGGCAGGCCGCCATAGACGGTCAGGCCCAGAACCACCGGGATCATGACCAGCGCCGACAGGGTGCGCTGCTTGAGATCCGGGCTGCCGATCACGGCCGCGCGCTGCCGGAGCGGGCGCTGATGCCGCCGAAACGCCGCTCACGGCGCGCAAATTCTTCCAGTGCGCCCAGCAGCGCCGCGTGGTCGAACTCCGGCCAGTAAATGGGAAGGAAGACGAATTCCGCGTAGGCCGCCTGCCAGAGCAGGAAGTTGGACAGCCTCTGCTCGCCGCTGGTGCGCACGATCAGGTCGGGATCGGGAATATCGGCCGTGTCGAGGCTGGCGTTCAGCCGCTCGACGGTGATGTCCTGCGGCGAGAGGCGGCCGGCGGCCACTTCGATCGCGAGACGCTGGGCGGCAGAGGCGATTTCCTGCCGCGAGCCGTAGTTGAACGCCACCACGAGGGTCAGGCCCGTATTGGCGCGGGTGAGATTCTCCGCCTCTTCCAGCAGGCTGGCAATGTCGCGCGGCAGCGAGGCCCGCTCTCCGATGATGCGCACCCGCACGTCGCTGGCATGCAGCTCGGCGAGGTCGTGGCGCACGAAGCGCTTCAGCAGCCCCATCAGCTCCGAGACTTCCTGCGCGGGGCGGGACCAGTTTTCGGAGGAGAAGCTGTAGAGCGTGACGTAGCGGATGCCCAGTTCGCGGGCGGCGCGCACACAGCGGCGCACCGCCTCCATGCCGCGCCGGTGGCCCTCGAAGCGCGGCAGGTTCCGGGAGGTGGCCCAGCGGCCGTTCCCGTCCATGATCACGCCGAGATGCACCGGCACGCGGACGGGAGCCTCGTGGCTCGCAGACGCTCCCTCGCGCATGGACATGGCCTCCCCCTGTCGCCTCTCTCAGACGGAGAGGATTTCCTTTTCCTTTTGCGCGAGCGTCAGATCGACCTCGGCAATGGTCTCGTCGGTGGCCTTCTGGACTTCTTTCGACATGCGCTCAAGGTCATCCGCGCTGATGTCGCCGTCCTTCTCCAGCTTCTTCAACAGATCCATGCCATCCCGGCGCACATGACGCACGGAGACACGGGCTGCCTCGGTATATTTGTGCGCCACCTTCACCATTTCCTGGCGCCGCTCCTGGGTCAGCTCCGGGATGCGGATGCGCAGCACCTGGCCTTCGGTGTTGGGGTTCAGGCCAAGGCCGCTGTCGCGGATCGCCTTCTCGACGGCGGACACCATGCCGCGGTCCCACACCTGCACGGAGAGCATGCGCGGCTCGGGCACCGAGACCGTTGCCACCTGAACCAGCGGCATGTGCGTGCCGTAGGCATCCACCTGGACCGGCTCCAGCAGGCTGGCGCTCGCGCGGCCGGTGCGCAGACCGCCCAGTTCGTGCTTGAGCACGCCGACGGCACCCTGCATGCGGCGCTTCAGGTCGGCAATGTCGAATACGTTGACGGACATGTCACACCTCTGTTCTCGTTCGCGCCGGGCTTCCAGAGCACGCCCGCACGACCCCAATCGACGTCCTGGAGACTGGTGGACCGGCCGGATCGATCCTGTCCGGCCGGCTCAGGCTCGTGTCCGGCGCCCGCCTTGCGGCAGCCCCCGGCGGGAATATCAGGGAGCAACCACGGTAACGCGGCCCTCTCCCCTCGCGGCCGCGACGATCGCGCCCGGCTCCCGGATCGAAAACACGATTATCGGCAACGCCGCTTCGCGGGCAAGCGCGAACGCGGCGGCATCCATGACCTTCAGATCGTAGGCGAGTGCCTGATCGTGGGTCAGCCGCTCGTAACGGGTCGCGTTCGGGTCGAGCTTCGGGTCGGCGGTATAGACGCCGTCCACATTGGTCGCCTTCAGCACGGCATCGCAATCGAGTTCCGCCGCCCGGAGCACCGCACCGGTATCGGTGGTGAAGTAGGGATTGCCCGTTCCCCCGGCCAGCAGCACGATGCGGCCGCGCCGCAGGTGCCGCGTGGCGGGCTGGCGGGCATAGGGCTCGCACACGGTCGGCATGGGAATGGCCGACATGGTGCGGGCCGGCTCGCCGGCCGCTTCCACGGCCTGTTCGAGCGCAAGGCAGTTCATCACCGTCGCCAGCATGCCCATATGGTCGGCCGTGGACCTGTTGAGGTCCTCTCCCGCCACACGCGCGCCGCGCAGGATGTTGCCGCCGCCCACCACCACCGCCACCTCGCAGCCGAGCGCACGCGCGGCCACGAGATCACGGGCAATACGGGCGACCGTCGGCGGATGAAGGCCGAACGGCTCGGTTCCCATCAAGGCCTCACCGGAGACCTTGACGAGAATCCTGGGATAGGGAAGGTCGCTCATCGCCCTCCCCTCCCCGGTCAGGACTGGCCCGCCGCAGCGGCGACTTCCGCCGCGAAGTCCGTCTCTTCCTTCTCGATGCCCTCGCCCAGGGCGTAGCGCACGAAGCCGGTGAGCTTGATGGGGGCGCCGACCGCGCCTTCATTTTCCTTCAGCACCTGCGCGACGGACTTGGAGCCGTCATGCACAAAGGGCTGCTCCAGCAGGGTGACTTCCTTGAAGAAGGTCTTGATGCCGCTTTCGGCGATCTTGTCCTGCACGTTGGCGGGCTTGCCCTGGTGCTTTTCGAGCAGGATGGCCTTCTCGCGGGCGATGGTCTCGGCGGGGACGCCGGCGGCATCGAGCGCGGTCGGGTTCAGCGCGGCCACATGCATGGCGATCTGGCGGCCGAGCGTGCTCAGCTTGTCCACATTGCCTTCGGACTCCAGCGCGACCAGCACGCCGATGCGGCCGAGGCCGTCAGCGACCGCGCCGTGCACGTAGCTGGCGATCACGCCGGCGGAAACCTCAAGCTTCACCGAGCGGCGCAGGTTCATGTTCTCGCCGATGGTGGCGATCAGGGAAGCGAGCTTCTCCTGGACGGTGACGCTCTCGCCGGGGAAATGGGCGGCGGCGACGGCTTCAACGCTGCCGTCGGTGTTCAGGGCCACCTTGGCAGCTTCGCGCACGAAGGCCTGGAAATCGGTGTTGCGGGCGACGAAATCGGTCTCGGCATTCACTTCGAGAGCGATCGCGTAGTGACCGGAGGATTCCACCGCCACGAGGCCTTCGGCGGCAACGCGGCCGGCCTTCTTGGCGGCCTTGGCGAGGCCCTTCTTGCGCAGCCAGTCGATGGCGGCCTCGATGTCGCCTGCGGTCTCGGTGAGGGCGACCTTGCAGTCCATCATGCCGGCGCCAGTCTTGTCGCGCAGCTCTTTCACCAGTCCTGCCGTGATCGCGGCCATGGTCATGTTCCTTCTTCTTCTCGCACCACGGCCGGCTGCGGGTCTCCCGAGCCGGCCGTCGGGGCGGATGCCCCTGATTCTGTTTTAAAGCTCCGCGACGGGGATCACTCCACCTCGGCGGAAGCCTCCTTGGCCTGGGCGATCCAGCCGTCCACGCGGCCGGGCAGACCCACTTCCTCGCCGATCAGATGCGCGTCATGGGCATCGAGACCGGCAATCTGGGTGAGGTGGAAGATGCCGAGGTCGTTGAGCTTCTGCTCGATCTCGGGGCTCACGCCCGCGAGCTTCTTCAGGTCGTCGGCAACGCCGCGCGGACCGGAGAGGGGCTCGAACGTGCTCCAGATGCTCACTTCGGCCGGCACGTCGTCGATCATCGGGGCTTCCGACTCGCCAACGTCGCCGAAATCGCCGGCGCCGCGGGAAATGCCGTCGATGGCGGCGCGGGCGATCAACTCGCAATAGAGCTGGATGGCGCGGCCGGCATCGTCATTGCCGGGAACCGGGAAGGCAATGCCGTCCGGATCGGAATTGCTGTCGAGGATCGCCGCCACCGGGATGCCGAGGCGCTGGGCCTCCTTCACGGCGATGTCTTCCTTGTTCGTGTCGATCACGAACAGCAGGTCCGGCAGGCCGCCCATGTCACGGATACCGCCGAGCGCGCGCTCCAGCTTGTCCTTTTCACGGGAGAGCGTCAGACGCTCCTTCTTGGTGTAGCCGGAGCCCTGCTCGGGGCCGGCAAGCATCTCTTCCAGCTTCTTCAGGCGGGCGATCGAATTGGAAATGGTCTTCCAGTTCGTCAGCATGCCGCCGAGCCAGCGGGAATTCACGAAATACTGCGCAGAGCGGCGCGCCGACTCAGCGACGTGCTCCTGGGCCTGACGCTTGGTGCCGACGAACAGCACGCGGCCGCCATTGGCCACCGTGTCGGAGACGGCCTGAAGCGCGCGATGCAGCGCCGGCACGGTCTGGGACAGGTCGAGGATGTGGATGTTGTTGCGAACGCCGAAGATGTACGGAGCCATCTTGGGGTTCCAGCGGTGGGACTGATGTCCGAAGTGCACGCCAGCTTCGAGAAGCTGACGCATCGAATAATCGGGAAGCGCCATGTGAGCAGTCTCCGGTTGAGCCTCCGCGGACGTACCCCGACCCGGCAGGGTCAAGGGCACCGGAATGGCCACCATGGCCAGATGTCCGCGTGCGGAATGGCGCGGCTAATAGCGGAAGGGGGACAAAAGGGCAAGGGCGCGCACGCGCGGCGGCACAGGCGGCAGGCGCGCGACATGGCCGCGCTCAGGCTGCCTCCACCGAAACCACGCCGGGAATCGCCTTGATGGCGCCCGCGATCTGCGGCGAGACCGGGTAGCGCCCGTCGAGGCGGATCTCCACTTCGGCGCGGCTCTCCTCCATCATCAGGATCAGGCTGACCTCGCCGTCGCCCTTGCCGGACAGGCGCTTGGCGATGCCGTCCAGGGGCTCGGTGGAGCGCACGAAGATGCGCAGGGCCTTGTGGTGGCGCGCGGTCGCCTCATCCAGCCGCTCGCAGGACTGGATGCGCACGCGCACATCCTCGCCCTGAAGTTCCGCCGCCACCATCAGCAGCACGGGCGTGCCCGGCTCCAGCAGGTCGCGGTAATGGGCGAGGCCTTCCGAGAAGATCACCGCCTCGAACTGCCCGGAGGGATCGGACAGGCCGATAATGCCCATGCGGCTGCCGGACTTGGTGCGCCGCTCCTGTCGCGACACCACGGTCGCGGCGAGCCGGCCCGCCGCCGCGCCCTGGCGCACCGCGCGGGAGAAATCGGAAAACACCTGCACCCGCATGCGCTGGAGTGCCGG
>NCCY01000388.1 GCA_002279855.1 Rhizobiales bacterium 12-68-15 | reverse complement strand
TGGCAGCAGGTGGACAGGTCCGCCAACACCCAGCAGCTCGACAATGAACGGCAGGCGCGCTCGTTCAGCAACAACCGGTCGTACGGCGGCTATGATCGCGGGTTCGGCGGTGGCGGCGGCTTCGAGCGGGGCGGTGGTGGCTTCGAGCGGGGCGGCGGCGGGTTCCGCCGCTGACCTTCTCACCGCCCGGCACAAGCTGGACCTGAGCAGAGAGCCAAGACAGCACGGGCGCCCTCCGGGGCGCCTGTGGCGTTTCTGGAATGATTTCATCCCCTTTTCGGACGCTCCGGTTTCCGCTACGCAGGGCGTCCGGCGCGCATCGAACGACCGGAACCTGCCGGCCGCTTTTCCTAGCTTTCAGGAGCTGTCTGTGACCGACGATACCGATCATCACGCGCAGTCCCACGTCCACGACGCGTCGTGCCGGGACATATCCCATCTCATCGAAGGCGTGCGCCGCTTCAAGGCGCGCTTCTACGAGGAAGCCCCCTCGCTCATGAACCGGCTGGTGTCCGAGGGACAGGCGCCGGCCACCCTGATGATCTCCTGCTCCGATTCGCGGGTGGACCCGGCGATTCTTTCCGGCGCCCTGCCGGGGGAATTGTTCGTGGTGCGCAATGTCGCGAACCTCGTTCCCGCCTATGCCCCCGATGACGGCCTGCACGGCACGGGCGCGGCGCTGGAATATGCGGTGCGCGACCTGAAGGTGGACCACATCGTGGTGCTCGGCCATGCCCATTGCGGGGGCATCAAGGCCATGCTCAGCACGGCCGGGGGCGAACGCCCGCCGCGCGAATTCGTCGGCCCGTGGGTGGAAATGGCGCTCAATGCCAGCCGCCTGCACATTCCCGGCGACGACGGCGGCCGGGCCATGTCGCTCGACAATCTCAAGCAGGTGCCGTTCCTTGCCGAGCGCGCCGCCATCCTCGGCTCGCTGGACAATCTCATGACCTATCCGTGGGTGCGCGAGCGGGTGGAGGCCGGCACCCTTCAGGTGCATGGCTGGTGGTTCGATCTCGACAGCGGCGACCTCTGGGTCACCGATGCGCCCGGCACGCCGCTGATGCCCGTGACCTGACGGCCGGCGGGGCGGGGGCATGCGCAAGCCGGACAATCTCGTCTATGGCGTGGACGACCAGCCGCCTGCGCGGGTGGCGCTGTTGTCCGCGCTCCAGCAGGTGGCGTTCGTCAGCGCGCTGCTGGGGGTGCCGAGCATCGCGCTCTCGCGCCTCGGGCTGGATACCGAGCAGTTTCTCGGCCTCGCCTCCGCCACCTTGTTCTGCGCGGGGGTGGTGCTGATCCTGCAGGGGCTCGGCCCGTTCGGCATCGGCGCGCGGCTGTTCTATCCGCTCCAGTGCACCACCGCCGCCATTCCGGCGCTGGTCTATGCCTCCTCCGCCGGGCTCAGCCTTGCGGAGAACTTCACCATGGTCGCCGTGGTGGGGCTGTCGCAGATCCTGTTCTCCTTCGTCATCGTGCG
>NCCY01000387.1 GCA_002279855.1 Rhizobiales bacterium 12-68-15 | reverse complement strand
TCGATGCGGGTGGTGTAGACCGCGAGTACGTCGGTGCGGTCCGGAAAATAGGTGATGCGCCGAAAGCCTTCGGGCTCGCACTGCGTGCAATAGGTGCCGTTGCTGCGATAGAGCCCCATGAGCTGGGTGTTGGAGGTGGGCTCCAGCAGGGTTTCCACCTCAAGGGTGAAGGCATCGCGCGCGGGCGCCGGCAGGATCAGGCTGGACGGGGTGGCCTCATAGGCGCCGCCGGCGAGGGGCGCGCCATCAACCGCCACGCGCACGAGCGTCAACCCGTCGCCATCCAGCCGCAGCGGCGCTCCCGCTTTCCCGGCAGGGTTGCGCCGTATCTTGAGCTTTGCTACCGAGCGCGTCGCTGTCGGATGAAGCGCGATGTCCAGATGGACCGTATCCACCAGCCAGTCCGGCGAACGGTAGTTCGAGGTGGACAGGGGCGGGATCGGCATTACGCATCATCGTCTCCGGGCGCATGGCGGCAGCGTTGCCACGACATTAGGACCCTGAGTGCCATTGGAAAAGATGCGCCTCAGGATTGCGCCATTCCCCGGGAATCTGCCTGTGGAAAAGGCACGCTTATCATTTGAGCTTGTTGCAATGCACGCGCAAGCTTCGCACTGCACCGTATCCATGTTGCTGTCCCTTGGGTTCGATGCCGCCCGGCGAGGGCACAACTTGAAATGGCACGCGTTTTGCGTCGCGGCAGTGTGTTGTTACCGCTTTTGCGTAATACCTTTCATATGGAGGGCCGTTTATGCACGGATCGCTTCCCGCACTTTCCAGCTCTGTTTCAAAGTCGGTCGCTGGCGCCGACACCCCGGAACAGGTCATCGCGCTCTCTGACACCGCGCGGGGCATCGCGGCACTCAAGGCCCGCGCGATCCAGGCCATCACCGGCCAGACTCGTATTCTCGCCCTCAACGCCACCATCGAAGCGGCCCGCGCCGGGGAGTCCGGCAAGGGCTTCGCCGTCGTGGCGCAGGAGGTGAAGGCGGTCAGCGCGGAAATCGGCAAGCTGGCGTCGGAGATGGAGAGCGAGCTGACCTCCGCGCTCGACGAACTGCGCGCCGTCGGCCGCCGCATGGCGCAGGACATGCGCGGCCAGCGGCTGATGGATCTCTGCCTCAATGCCATCGAGATCATCGACCGCAATCTCTACGAGCGCACCTGCGACGTGCGCTGGTGGGCGACGGATGCGGCCGTGGTGCATGCCTGCGCCACGCCGGAAACCGGCACGCTGATGGAAGCGGAGCGGCGCCTCGGCGTCATCCTCTCCGCCTACACCGTCTATCTCGACCTGTGGATCTGCACGCCCGACGGCCGGGTGATCGCCCATGGCCGCCCGGACCGCTATCCCTCCGTGCGCGGCGTCGATGTCTCCCGCGAGCGCTGGTTCAACCAGGCCATGGCGCAGTCGTCGGGCAATGATTACGCGGTCGCGGACGTGGACCGCTGTCTGCCGCTGCGCGATGCGCCCGTCGCCACCTATGCCACCGCCGTGCGCGAGAATGGCGAGACCTTCGGGGCGCCCATCGGCGTGCTGGGCATCCATTTCGACTGGGAGCCCCAGGCGAAAGCCGTCATCGAAGGTGTGCGCCTGAGTTCCGAGGAGGCCCAGCGCTCGCGGGTGCTTCTGGTGGACGCGCGCGGGCGCGTGCTGGCCTCCTCCGATCGGCGCGGGGAACTCACCGAGCGCATCGAAATGGCCACCGAAGGCAAGCGCTGCGGCGTCAGCCACTCCAAGGACGGCCGCACCACCGCCTTCCACCTGACGCCGGGATACGAGACCTATCGCGGGCTGGAATGGGCGGGGGTCATCATGCAGGAAGCGGCGAAGAACGCGGACGGCCGATAGGGCCGGTCGCAGCGGGTCTCCGGTCTGGTGGCGGTGCCATCGGACCGGACCGCC
>NCCY01000134.1 GCA_002279855.1 Rhizobiales bacterium 12-68-15 | reverse complement strand
GGGAAGCACCAGCGCCAGCCGCAGCAGCTCCAGCGCGGCGATGTCCAGCGGCTCGGCGGCGCCAACCGGCGCATCGATCCGTGCATCCACCTGCAGGGCCAGCATCTCGACCCGTTCCGGCGAGATGCCGGGAAGCGCCACCGTGCCCGGCAGGGTGCCCGACGCACCCAGGCGGTTAAGGCGCGGCGCCGGCAAGGCAAGGCGCGCCCGCAGCGGCGCGGATGCGGCGAGGGCGGCGGCCATCTCGGCATCGACCGCTTCCGCCCCGAGCACCAGCGCCCGCTCTCCGGCCGCCTCCAGCAACACCGGACGTCCGGCGCGCACCTCGGACAGCGCGCGTTCCACCGCAACCTGACCGGCCCGCTCTTGCGGGGTCAAAGGCTCGGCGGAGACGGGGGGGCGCTCAGAAGACATGCAAACCTCTTACTCACGGGCTACGTGTGGCGTGCCCACGGCACTTTCAAGCCGCTCGTGGGCTTGTGACGTCCGTTCCGAACCGGGCGGGGACATGAGGCCGAAGCCGAACAGATGACCGATTATGACCCATTTTTCCGCGGAGGGGCAGGCGCCAGCTTGACCGATCTCCCCGTCGTGATCGGCCAGCTCGGCCAGTCGCTGGACGGGCGCGTGGCCACCCCCACCGGCGATTCGAAATATATCGGCAGCGCCTGCGCGCTCGATCATCTCCACCGGCTGCGCGCGGCGGCCGATGGCGTGCTGGTCGGCATGGGCACCGTGGAAGCCGACGACCCGCTGCTGAATGTGCGCCGGGTGCCCGGCCCCAATCCCGCGCGGATCGTGCTCGACCCCTCCGGGCGACTCGATCCCAAGGCCCGCTGCCTGATGGAAGACGGCGCCCGCCGCATCGTCCTGCGGCGGCCCGGCGTCACGAGCCCGCTTCCCGAGGGCGTCGAGAGCCTCACGGTTCCTGCGGACCGGGAGGGCCGGCTTGCCGTGCATGCGATCCTGTCCGTGCTCGCGGCGGCGGGGCTGCGGCGCATTCTGGTGGAAGGGGGACCGGCGACGCTTGCCGCCTTCATTGATGCCGGCGCCATCGACCGGATGCATATCGTTGTGTCGCCGGTCATCCTCGGCTCGGGCCGCACCGGGCTGGACCTGCGCCCCATCATGAGCCTGCGGGAAGCGCTGCGCCCGGCAAGTCAGGTGAGCGTTTTTCCCGATGGTGACGTATTGTTCGTCTGCGACATGCGCACCGGAGACAGCCGCCATGAGACTGAGCGCACAGACCCCGGTTTACAGCTTTCCGGCCAGACTTCTGCACTGGCTGAGCGCCCTGTGCATCCTGATGGTGATCCCGTTCGGCTTCATCATGATGCGGGTGCCGGCGGGTGAGGTTCAGAACCAGTTGTTCGACCTGCACCGCTCCATCGGCTTCCTGATTCTCTGCCTGTCGGTCATCCGCGTGTTCGTGCGGGTGGTGAAGGGCGCGCCGCCGCCCGCCAGCCTGCCGCGCTGGCAGGTGCGGCTGTCATCCGGCGTGCATCCGGGGCGAAGGTGAGCGTGTTCGGCCTTTTCACCCTGCCGGATCTGGTCCCGAAGGACGAAACCCTCTCGAACCTGTTCGGCACCACCCATGCGGTGCTTGGCTTCGTGATGACCGGCCTCGTCCTGCTTCACATCGGCGGGGCACTGATGCACGGGCTGAAGCGGGACGGCGTGCTCGGCCGCATGCTGCCGCCGGTGCTCAGGACGTAACGCGCCTCAGCCGGGCCACGCGAACAGGTCGCAATGGCCGATCTCGCAGGTGGCCCCCGCACGCGCCTGCACCCAGTCCTGAGCCTCGGGGGCGGTGACGGTGCCGCTGGCCACAGCGGCGGCGGCGGTGCCGGACGCCAACATGGCCACAAGCCCGGCGTCCTGCGGTCCCAGCTTCCACGGGCTTGCCGCCCGATCGGTCGCGTAGCCCGCCAATCGGAACGCCCGCTCCAGATGATCGGTGGCGGCGTGGCCCACTGCCGGCCCGAACCCCTTGTCGCGCGCCTGATCGGCCCGGAAGCCGGCGGCGATCGCCCCGTCTCCGGGATGGGCCGGCGTCCAGAAGTCCCGCCCGTCGCAGGACAGCACCGTGAAGAAAGCCGCGCCGGCAGCCGCCGTCTCGCGGGCCAGCGCATCGATGAACAGGGGCGATACGAGATCGAAGAAGGCGGACGCGGTGACGAGATGCGGCACCACCGAGGAAACCCCCGCCAGCGAGCGGGAGAGATCGGTGAGCACGAACGACACGGTGATCCGCCGGCCATCCCGCACCAGTTCCAGGCCATCGGCGACGGTGCGGGCGCTGTCCGCCCATTGCACGAGCTGGCGGCGGGCTTCCGCGATGAGGTCCGGCGCGTGGTCCAGCAGGTGCCAGTGCTGGTCCTGCGGAAACAGCAGCGCGGAGGCCCGCAGGTTGGCGCCGGTGCCGGCGCCGAGATCGACGATACGCAACGGCGTCTCGCCGGCCAGATGGCCCGCGACCCGCGCGCCGAGATCCGCATTGCGCGCACGAAGGTCGGCAGGCTCCCGGAGCGAGAGCCAGTCTGCGGAAAATCCCGTCATGCTGCCATTCGCTCCGCATGTGTGAGGGTGAGGATGTCGGCGATGATCGCCGCTGTCTGCGACCAGGTGGGCAAGGCAGACCCGGCCCGGAACGCCGCATCCGCCAGCGCCCGACGCTGGACGGCATCGGAGAGCAGCGGGCGGAGCGCGGCACCAAGGGCATCCGCCTGTCCGGGCGGCACCTTCACGCCCGCGCCGTCCGGCACGGTCTCCGCAGCCGCGCCGCCGGTGGTGCAGACCAGCGGCAGGCCGCGCCGCAGCGCTTCGGCCAGGACCATGCCATAGCCTTCATAAAGGGCGGGATGAACGAAGAGGTCGCTGGCGAGATAGGCCGCGTCCAGTTCCGCCCGGCTCACCGCGCCGCGCAAGGTGATGCGATCCGACAGGCCTTGGTCGGCGATGGACGCCCGCACCCGCGCGCTCTCGCCGGGGGCGAGATCCAGGCTGCCGATGACGGTCAGGGACCAGGGCAGATCCCTCACCCCCGCCAGCGCGGCGATGAGCACGCCATAGGCCTTGCGCGGGATGACCGACCCCACGGCGAGAAGGCGCGGAACCGCCCCGTCGCACGGCGCGCGCGGGGCCGCCGCGACGCCCGGCTCGGCCACGCGGATGCGCGGCTCCGGCACGCCATAATCACCGATGAGGGTTCGCGCCGTGGCGCGGCTGGTGGTGACGACCGCCCGGCACAGGGCGAGCGCCGCGCGCTCGCTGGCGGCAAGCGCCGCGCGCTGGTCAGGCGCAAGCCCCGCCTCCAGCGCCAGCGGATGATGGATGAGGGCCACGAGGCGATGGGCGAGCGGCCTCAGCCCCTCCGCCGGCAAAGCGCCGAGCGCGAGGCCGTCAACAAGAAGCAGCGTTCCGTCCGCCGTGAGCGACAGGCGCGCCAGCGCGTCCTGCGCCATGTCCGGCGTCGGGAGGGGAAAGCCCGCCGGCAGTTCCAGCGGCGCCGCCGCGATGCCGTGATCGCCGAGATGCCGGAGCACCTCGCGATCATAGGCATAGCCCCCGGTCGGGGTGTCGAGAGATCCGGGAAAGGCGAGCGCGACGGGGACCGTCACGAAAGATCGGCCTCGAACCACGCCCGCGCCACGTGGCTCTCGTGCAGGGTGACCTTCAGCCGCACAAGCTGGCCGGCGCCGAGTTGGCCGGCGCGCGCCGCATCCGCCATGGCATCGAAGATATGGCGGCACAGCACCTCGGTGGTGGTGTTGCGGCCGGCGAATTCGGGCAGGTCATCGAGATTGCGATAGCTGAGCGGCGCGAGCACCTGCTTCAGCACCTGATGGGCCTTGCCGATATCCACCACCACGCCCTCTTCCGTGAGGTCGGCGCTGAAAAACGCCACGTCCACCACGAAGGTCGCGCCGTGCAGGGCCTGGGCGGGGCCGAACATATCGCCCCGGAAACTGTGCGCGATCATGATGTGGTCGCGCACTTCAACGGCATACATGGACTACCTCATCAGTCAGCCGGGATAACGCACCACCGTCGCGACCTCGTCGCCCGCACCCTCAAGGATACGGTCAAGGGCTTGCGGCAGATCATCAAAATCCACCTCGCGGGTGATCAGCGCGTCGAGCAGGTCGTCGCGCAGGAGTTGGAGCGCGGTTTCCAGCCGGCGACGATGGGTCCACCGCGGCTGGCGGGAGGGCGGCAGGGCGCCCACCTGCGAGGAGATGAGCTGCAGGCGCTTGCAATGGAACGGCCCGCCAAGGCCGATGCTCACCGCCGCGTCGCCATACCAGCTCACTTCCACCAGCCGGGCCTCGTCGCCGCAGCAGGAAAGCGCCGCCTCCAGCCCTGCCGACGTGGCGCTGGTGTGGAACACCACGTCCGCCTCGTTCACGGCGTCGGGGTCGGAGATGAAGGTGGCGCCGAACCGCTCCACGATCGGCTGCCGCGCCGGGTTGCGATCGAGCGCGAACACCTGCGTCCCCGGCAGGCGCGCACAGAGATAGGTGATGAGCAGGCCGATCACGCCGGCCCCCACCACCACGACGCGATCGCCCGCACCGGCCCCGGAATCCCACAGCGCGTTCAGCGCCGTCTCCATGTTCGCCGCGAGCGTCGCACGACGGGCGGGCACATCAGCGGGCACCGGCACCGCCGCATCGGCGGGCACGAGAAACAGATCCTGATGGGGATGGAGCACGAAGACATCGCGGCCGACGAACGGCTCGGGGCCGGCTTCCACGCGCCCCACCGCGCAATAGCCGTATTTCACCGGGAATGGAAAATCCCCCACTTGCATCGGAGAGCGCATCCGGTCGCGGTGCGCGGGATCTGTCAGTCCGCGATGAACGAGGCGCTCCGTGCCCCGGCTGATGGCGCTCCAGGAGGTGCGCACCAGAAGTTCGCCGGTGGCGGGTTCGGCCACAGTTTCGCTGCGCAGATCCGCTTCCCTAGGGGCAACGTACCAGAGAGCCCGACCCGCGAGGGGTGCAGTCTGCCTCCGGACCTCGGCGTGGCGTTTTGCCACGGCACGCATGTTCATGGTCCCGACCTCGTGATTGCCACCACACCACTCCCCTGACTTAACGTCCGCCGCGCGGCCGTCGCCGGAGCTGACATGAACCCTCGCCTTGATCCTTCGACCCTCGACCCCGCACCCCCTGCCCTCGCCGCGCCCGGCCCGGAAGCTGTGAGGCTTCGCAGGCGCCGGCGCGTCATGCTGGCGCTCAACCTCGCCACCCTTGCGGGCGTCACGCTGGCCGGCGCCCATGTGGCGGCGGCGGGCGGCTGGACCGTTCCTGGCATCCTGCTCCTGTTGTGCATCGTTGCCATAACGCCGTGGAACGCGATCGGGTTCTGGAATTCGCTGGTGGGCTTGTGGCTTCTCCACGGCACCCGCGCCGGCGCCACCGCCGCCGCGCCGTTCCTGCGCTCCGAAACCGAGGACGGTCCGCTCGTTCTACGTACCGCCATTCTGATGACGCTGCGCAACGAAGATCCCGCGCGCGCCATTTCACGTCTTCGTGCGGTCAAGGCGGAGCTGGACCGCACGCCCCACGGGGCCATGTTCGACTGCTTCATCCTGAGCGACACCTCGCTGCCCGAGGTTGCGGCCGAGGAGGAAGCGGCGGTCGCCCGCTGGCGGGCGGAAGTCGGCGGGCGGGGCATCGTCTACCGGCGGCGCGCGACCAATACCGGCTTCAAGGCCGGCAATGTGCGCGACTTCTGCGACCGCTGGGGCGCGGAATACGCGCTCATGCTGCCGCTTGATGCGGACAGCCTCATGGGCGCGGGCGCCATCCTGCGCATGGCGCGCATCATGCAGGCGCAGCCGCGCATCGGCATCCTCCAGAGCCTCGTGGTGGGGCTGCCGAGCCGCAGCGCGTTCGCCCGCGTCTTCCAGTTCGGCATGCGCGCCGGCATGCGCTGCTACACGCTGGGCGCCACATGGTGGGCGGGGGATTGCGGCCCGTTCTGGGGGCACAATGCCCTGATCCGCATCGCGCCGTTCCGCACGCATTGCGATTTGTCGCCACTGCCCGGCCCACCGCCGCTCGGGGGCGCCATCCTCTCGCACGACCAGGTGGAAGCGGTGCTGATGCGCCGCGCGGGCTATGAGGTGCGCGTCCTTCCCGTGGAAACCGAGAGTTTCGAGGAGAACCCGCCCACTTTGCCGGACTTCCTCGGCCGCGATGCCCGCTGGTGCCTCGGCAACATGCAGTATCTGAAGCTGCTCGGCCTGCCCGGCGCCCATCCCATGGGCCGGTTCCAGCTGGTCTGGGCGGTGCTCATGTTCCTCACCGTCCCCGCCTTGCCGCTCGCCCTCGCGGTGCTGCCGTTCGCGGCGCCGACCGTGCCGGCGGCAGCGGCGCCGGTGGCCGGGGCGCTCTATCTGGCCTTGCTCGGGCTTTCGCTGTTCCCGAAGCTCGCCGGCTATCTGGATGTCGCCCTCACCCCCGGCATGGCGCGGCGCTATGGCGGGGGGGCACGCTTTGCCGTCTCGGCCGCGCTGGAGCTGGTCTTCTCCTTCCTGCTCAGCGCCATCAGCGCACTCGCCACCACCCGCATCCTCATCCGCCTGTTCCTCCTGCGCTCGCGCACGCCCACCGGCAGCCGGGACTGGGGCGGGCAGGCGCGCGATGCGCACCGCGTCTCCTGGCAGGCCGCGCTCGCCGGCTTTGCCCTGCCCACCGCCTTTGGTCTGGCGGTGGTGGGAGCGCTCGCCGCGTCAGCGCCGGGCCTGCTGCCGTGGGTGGCCCCGCTGGTGGCCGGCTGGTGCCTCGCCATTCCCTTTGCGGTCTGGAGCGCGGAGCCGAAGCTCGGCCTGTGGCTCTCCCGCCGCGGCCTCTGCGCCACGCCGGAGGAATTCGCGCCGCCGGCCATCCTGTCGCGCCTGACGGCGGCGGACGCCCCTGTCCGCACCCGCGCGGCGCGGGAGCCGGCCTGACGCTTTCGTGGGCCGGCTTTAAAGGCGGCCTTCGGCGGGCGCAGCCTTTCCGCCTTGCCTTGCCCGCGCGTGCACTGCACCTTGCGCGGCTCAAGGCATGGAGACGAGTGTGTCGTTGCGCGAATTGACCCTGGAGGACTTTCCCCTCCGCACCTTCGACAAGCTGCGTTACGCGGACATGGACCGGCAGGGCCATGTCAACAATGCGGTGTTCTCGACCTTTCTGGAAACCGGCCGCACCGAACTGCTCTATACCGGCGAAACCCCTCTCGCGGGGCCGGGATCGGCCTTCGTGCTGGCCCGGCTAATGCTGGAATTCCGCGCCGAGGTGCACTGGCCCGGCGAGGTGGCCATCGGCACGCGGGTGCGTGATCTCGGGCGCAGCTCCATCAAGCTCGAACAGGTGATCTTCCAGAACGGCCGGCGCGTCGCCAATGCGGATACGGTCATCGTGATGGTGGACACAACCACGCGGCGCGCCCGTTCCCTTCCCGACGACGTGGTCGCGCGCCTGAAAGCCTTCATGCCGCAGAGCGAGACCGCCGGGACCTGAGGCGGGCAGGCTGTCACGGAGCGCACGGCATCGCTTCGGCGGGGTCAGGACGGGGGCCGACACCGGCATCCGGCCCGACAGGTGCAAATTATATCCGGCGGCCTCCTGCGTCGCACAAGGTTTTTCACTTTTCCTTCGTTACTGCCTCGGATAATCGAAGATGAAAGCGCACCCTGGGGATGGTGCGCGGGCGGCACCGCCGCCTTCGGGGGCGATCAAAAGAGGCCGGCAAGATGGCATTCAAGTTTCGGACACTGGTGCTGACCGCTCTGCTTCAGGTCGGCGCGCTGACGGTCGGCTCCATGGCGATGGCGCAGCAGTACACGCCCGTCCCGCCGCGTGGCATGGGCGCGACTATGGATATCGGCGACCAGCCGGGGCGCGAGGCGCCTGCGGACGACGAGTTGACCATCGATCCGGCCTATCGCCGCCAGCCGGTGTATTTCCGCACCACCGAGGCGCCGGGCACCATCATCATCTCCACCAAGGACCGTTTCCTCTATCTGGTCCAGGGCAACAACCGCGCGCTGCGCTACGGCATCGGCGTCGGCCGCGACGGGTTCACCTGGCAGGGTCTGGTCTCCGTGGTGCGCAAGGCGGAATGGCCGGACTGGACGCCGCCGGCCGAGATGATCCAGCGCCAGCCCTATCTGCCCCGCTTCATGGCCGGCGGACCCGGCAATCCGATGGGCGCCCGCGCGCTGTATCTCGGCGGCACGGTCTACCGCATCCACGGCACCAACCAGCCGGAAACCATCGGCTACGCGGTGTCCTCGGGCTGCTTCCGCCTCGTGAACAGCGAGATCATCGATCTCTATTCGCGCGTTCCCGTCGGCACGAAGGTGATCGTCCGGCAGGCTGTCGAGATTTGAGCGTCCCTCGGGGCCGTCCTCCGGGGCGGCCCTTTTGCCATAAGGGCGGCCGCTGACGCCGCACCCACGCCAGACCATCCGCATTCCAACGAGGCTGCCTCATGAAGACGTTCCTCGCCCTGGTCGCCGGCGCCGCCATGGCGCTCGCCGCGAACGGCGCATCCGCCCAGACCCTCAAGACGGTGAAGGATCGCGGGACGCTGAACTGCGGCGTCAGCCGTGGCCTCGTCGGCTTCTCGGCACCGGACGCCAAGGGCGTCTGGTCCGGCTTCGATGTGGACTATTGCCGCGCCATCGCGGCTGCGGTCCTCAATGACCCGAACAAGGTGACCTTCGTGCCGCTCTCGGCGGACGACCGCTTCCCCGCCCTCCAGAAGGGGCAGGTGGACGTGCTGTCGCGCAATTCCACCTGGACTGTGGAGCGCGAGGCCAAGCTCGGCCTGCTGTTCACCGGCATCAATTATTATGACGGCCAGGGCTTCCTCATTCCCACCTCCCGCAACATCCTCTCCGCGCTGGAGATGGACGGCTCGAAGGTGTGCGTCCAGTCCGGCACGACGGCGGTCGGCTATACGGAAGACTTCTTCCGCACCAACAACATGAAGCTGGAACTCGTCACCGTGCCCGGCACCGACGAGATGGTGAAGGCCTATGAAGACGGCCGTTGCGACACGCTCACCACCGATGTGTCGCAGCTCTATGCGCTGCGCCTGATGATGAAGAAGCCGACCGAGCACATCGTCGTGCCAGACGTCATCTCCAAGGAGCCCCTCGGCCCCGCCGTCCGCCAGGGCGACGACCAGTGGTTCAACGTGGTGAAGTGGGTGCATTTCGGCCTGCTGAACGCCGATGAGCTGGGCGTGACCCGCGCCAAGGTGGACGCCGCCCTCACCTCGAAGAATCCCGATGTCCGCCGCCTCGTGGGCACCGACAGCGATTATGGCGAGCAGCTCGGCCTGACCCGCGACTTCGTCGCCCGCATGGTGAAGGCGGTCGGAAACTACGGCGAGATCTACGAGCGCAACGTCGGCACCGGCTCCAAGCTCGCCATTCCGCGCGGCCTCAACGAGATCTGGAGCCGGGGCGGCATCCAGTACGCTCCGCCCTACCGCTGAGCGCTTCACATCCGTCCAGCACAACGGGGGCTTCGGCCCCCGTTTTCTTTGGTGCGCCTCGCTGAAACGTGAGCGGTCCCGCACCCGCCTGTGATCGCCAGTGACGCAACGTCGCCCTATTCTCCGCTCCGCTTCGCATGCCCGCCGGCCGGTGCCGTCGAGGGTCTGCGCCTGCCATCCCCGGCCCGCCTGATTCAGCCGGGCCGCTGCCTGAGGAGGAAGGGTATGTCCGCGCTTTCGCGACGCGATTTTCTTGCCGTGACCACTGCCGCCACCGCTGCCTCCGTGCTGCCCGCCGGATCGGCCGCGCTCGCAGCAGCCCCCGCCGCCACCTCGCAGGTGCCGAGCGCCTATCGCTACAAGGTGGGCGATGCCGAGGTGACCGTGGTCAGCGACGGCATCCGCACCATTCCGCTCGGTGACACCTTCGTCCGCAACCAGCCGCGCGAAGCGGTGAACGGGGCGCTGAAGGCCGCCTACCTGCCGGAGAACCAGGTCACCATCAATTTCAACGTCCTGCTGGTGAATACCGGCGGCAAGCTGATCGTCATCGATACCGGCAACGGCCCGGCCCAGGGCACGGTCGGCCTCACGCAGGGCACGCTCAAGGCCATCGGCGTCGATCCCAAGAGCGTCGATGCCGTGGTCATCTCCCATTTCCATGGCGATCACATCAACGGCCTCGTGACCGCCGAGGGCACCCCCGCCTATCCGAATGCGCAGGTCATGGTGCCGGAGGCCGAATGGGCGTTCTGGATGGATGACGGCAATATGAGCCGCGCCCCCGACGCGCAGAAGGGCGCGTTCCAGAATGCCCGGCGGGTGTTCAAGCCGTTCGAGGGCAAGGTGGAGCGGTTCGGCTGGGACAAGGAGATCATCACCGGCCTGACCCCGGTGGCCACCAACGGCCACACGCCGGGCCACACCTCCTTCCGCCTCGCCTCCGGCGACAAGTCGCTGTTCGTGCAGGCGGACGTGACCAACATCCCGGCGCTGTTCCTGCGCAATCCCGGCTGGCACGTCATGTTCGACATGGACCCGGCGAAGGCCGAGGAAACCCGCCGGCGGGTCTATGACATGGTGTCCGCCGACCGCACGCTGGTGGCCGGCTTCCACTTCCCCTTCCCCGCTGCCGCGCATGTGGAGAAGACCGGCGCGACCTACAATTACGTGCCGGTGAGCTGGCTGCCCGTCCTGCTCTGAGGACACCGCCATCCGATGAACTCACGGGCCGGCGGCAGCGCCGGCCCGTTTGCGTTGAAGGTGACCTTATGCCCGCCGGGCGGGGGCGCTCAGGCCTCGTCGTCGGTCTCGTGGGGTGTGTCGCCGGCCCGCCGGTCGCCGCGGAAGCCGGTGGCGAGCACATAGAGTTCGGCCGAATCGGAGCGGCTCGCGGCCGGCTTCAGGTGCTTCACCTGGGCAAAGTCGCGCTTGAGATTGGCGAGCAGCGCGCCTTCCGTGCCGCCCTGGAGCACCTTGGCGATGAACGCCCCGCCCGGTGCCAGCACCTGCCGGGCGAAATCCGCCGCCACTTCCACCAGGGCCACGATCTTCAGATGATCGGTGGCGCGGTGACCCGTGGCATTGGCGGCCATGTCGGACATGACGAGGTCGGCGGGGCCGGCCATCATGGTCATCAGCCGCTCGGGCGCGTCCTCGTCGAGGAAGTCCATCTGCGCAAAGGTGACGCCCGGAATGGGGTCCATCTCCAGGAGGTCGATGGCGACGATCTTGCCCGCGCCCTCTTCCAGCCCGATGCGCTGCGCCGCCACCTGGCTCCAGCCGCCGGGCGCCGCGCCCAGATCCACGATGCGCATGCCGCGCCGCAGGAGATGGGCCTTGTCGTTCATCTCGATGAGCTTGAAGGCGGCGCGCGAGCGCCAGCCCTCCCGGCGCGCACGGGCGACATAGGGGTCGTTGAGCTGGCGCTGGAGCCATTTCTGCGACGAGGTGGTGCGACCACGCGCGGTCTTCACGCGCACCTTGAGCGGGCGGCCATCCGGGCCGCGGGGAGCCGAACTCACGCGCGCGCCTCCGCCTCGGGCGAACCCTGCCGCCGCCACACCCCGTCCCCACGCATCAACTGAACCAACATACCCTCCCGGAGGCCCCGGTCCGCCACCCGCAGGCGGTCGGTGGGAAAGGCCTCGCGCACCGCTTCCATGATCGCGCAGCCCGCCAGAACCAGATCGGCGCGCTGGGCACCGATACAGGGATTGGAGACCCGCTCCTCGAACGACATGCCCACAAGCTGGTCCACCACCCGCCCGATGTCGCGCGCATGCAGCCATGCGCCGTCCACCCGCGTGCGGTCATAGCGTTGCAGGCCCAGATGAATGCCCGCCACCGTCGTCACCGTGCCGGAGGTGCCGAGCAGGTGCATCCGCCCCGGCGCACGCAGGCCCCAGCTCTGGCGGACACCGTCCAGCATCTGCGCCACTTCCGCCACCATGGCGTCGAACAGCTCCCGCGTCACCTTCACGCCGCCATGGCGCTCGGCGAGGGAGACGACGCCGGTGGGCAAGGACGCCCAGGAGCGGATGCGGGCGCGGGGTGGCCCCTCGTCGCCGCCGGGGCGACGGCCGAGCCAGACCACCTCGGTCGAGCCGCCGCCGATATCGAACAGCACCGCCCCGTCGCAGGTGGGGTCCACCAGCGGCGCGCAGCCTGCGGCGGCAAGGGAGGCTTCGGTCTGGCGATCGACGATCTCCAGCACCAGTCCGGTGCGAGCCTCCACGGAGGCGCAGAATTCCGCGCCATTGGCGGCGGCGCGGCAGGCTTCGGTGGCGATGACGCGCGCCCGCATGACGCCGCGCGCGGACATCTTGGCGGCGCAGACCTCCAGCGCGGCCATGGCGCGGTCCATGGCAGCCTCGCCCAGCACGCCGCTGGCGGCCACGCCCTCGCCGAGGCGCACGATGCGGGAAAAGGCATCCACCACGCGGAAATTGCGCTGGGTTGGGCGAGCAACCAGAAGGCGGCAATTGTTGGTGCCGAGATCGACGGCCGCATAGACGCGATCAGATGCGCTCCCGCCGGTCCATCCGCCGGACCCGGGCTGCACGTCCCGTGAAGCGCGGGCGCGCTCCGGGACAGAAGGCGCCGGACCCGCGCAGGGGTCGAGCGTCTCGTCCCTCATCTCAATCCCCTCGCCACCCCTTGATCCACAACGCGAAAGCCGCGCGCCGGGCCGGGGTCGTCTGTGTCAGTTCACAATGAGTGTAAGCAGGGCCGGGGCATGGCGCAATCCGCCGTGCGCCGCTAACCCTCCATTCACCACGATCCGAACGGCGCTTTCATGGCGGCCCGTCCGACAAGATGACGGAAAGGAACGGCGCGCCATGCTGTCCGGACCGGAGGCAGCGGACGGACGGCGATGATCGCGACGGATATGGTTGAGCGGATGGCACGGGGCGCCCACGCGGCCGCGCGCGAACGCTACCCGCTTCTCGAACCCTGGGAGCGGCTGTCCGCCGAGCGGCGGGCCTATCAATGCGCCATGATCGCCCGCGCTTTGGCCCAGCTCACCGCCCGCGACGTGCTCGGCCTTGCGGCCTGCGTGCCGGAAGTCATGGTGCTTCCCGCCGAGCCAAGCCCCTTTGCCCTCGCCGAGCTTCAGGAAGCCGCGATCGGTGATTCGGGAACGGTGGCAGATGCCCGCCGCCGCTACCGATCCTTGCTTGCTGTGGCGGCCCGCCCGCTCCAGGAGCGGACGAGCCTGCCACGGTCCGCGCCGGCCGATCCGGCCTAGCGCACCGTCGTTCCGGCCGCTCAGGTGTTGCGGCTGGAGATGGTGCTGGACTGGCCCGGCGTCACCGCCGTCGTTTCGCCACCGGCGAGAGCCGACGCCGACTTGTCCCGCACCCGCAGATTGTTCTGCACATGCCGGGCGCCGGAGACGCTGTCGGCTATGTCCTCCGCGCGGCGTCGCTGCATGCGGTCGGTCACGGAGCCGGCGAGCGTCACCTCGCCCTTCACCACCGTGATCTCGATCTCCGAGGCATCCACCCGCCAGTCGTCGGTGAGCTTGTCGCTGATGTCCTCGCGGACGCGATCATCCGAGCGGCTGTAGTTCTTGGGGCCGACGCCGCGATACTGGTCCTGTGTGCGGCGGCGCTCGGCGTCCTCGTCTCCGAACCAGGACGCGACCTCGTCGGTGGCGCGATCCCACATGCCGCGCTCCTCGGGCTCGGCGGCGCGGCCATGGTCGCGCACCTGCCGCCCGTAGCCGTAGCTGCCCTGCTGCTGCGGGCCGCTCATGCCCCATTCCTGACGGCCCCAGTCGGAGCGCCCGCCGGACCAGTTGCGATTGCCATAAGGCGAACGGCCCGCAACCCGGTCGCGCCCGGAGCGGTCCTCGTCATAGGGGCGGTCATAGGAGCGCTCATGGCGGCTGCCATAATCGTCCTCGTGATTGTGCTTGGCGATCGGACCGCTGCGCTCGTGTTCGGGGAAGCGGTCATAGTCACGCTCGGAGCCGTGCCAGCCGCGCGGATCGCCCTGGTCCATGCCGGACCACGAGGCGCGCGGGTCGGAGGCGCCGAAATCG
>NCCY01000386.1 GCA_002279855.1 Rhizobiales bacterium 12-68-15 | reverse complement strand
GCATCGGGCGAATGCACCTGCCAGCAGGCCACCAGATTGTCCGGCGCGATGCCCAGCGCCCCGGCCATGCGGGCGCGGTTCTCGCTGACGCAGGCGAGGTCATCCTGCGAGCCCATGCCGCCGTTCAGGCTGTCATAGAGCCCCGAGGACACCCCGCCCCGGCGGGTGAAGAAGGCGTGCCGGATGCCCTTCAGGGCGGCCAGCGAGGGGGCTTCGATCTTCATGCGTCCGGCTCCGAAAAAGCTTCTTCCGGCGCGAAGCCCGGCGGGGTCCCGAGGGCGGGATCGCTCAGGCACAGCACCTTGAACAGCGCGCCCATGTCCGTCGTGCCCATGCCCGCCAGCCGCGTGAGGGCGGCGGTGATGGCCTTGCGCTGGGAGGCATTGGTGTTCTGCTGGAGGCGCTCCGCCCGCTGGACGATGCCGAGCCGCACGAGGAAATCGCCCTGCCGCAGCGGCCCGTATGCCGCCGCCCCCGCCGCGCGGGCGGCACGGGCCAGCGCGGTGAAGTCCACATGGGCGGTGAGGTCCGCTTCCCCCGGCTCCGCCAGCGGGTCGGAATAGACATGGGCGCGCACCGCCTGGAGCGTGTCGCCGAGGCCCGGCCGCGCCGGGCCGTAATCAATGATGAGCGCCGCTCCCCCCTGCGCCGCGAGGCGCGCGGCGAGCAAAGCGGGAATGCCGCTTTCCAGATGCTCCAGAACCGCCCCTTCCGGATGCGGCTCCGGCAGCCGGCGCGCCAGCGCCGCACCCAGCGGCGCGGGGCGGGGATCGACCCCGAACACCAGCCCGCCATCCGGCCCGAGGCCCACGCGCCGCTCGTGCCATCCCTCCCGCCCGCGCACGAACTGGGAGATGGGCAGGGCATCGAGGAATTCGTTGGCGAGGATGATGGCCGGGCCGGGCGGCACGTCTTCCAGCCGGTCATGCCAGTGCGGCGTGATGCCGGGCAGCGCCGCCTTCTGCCGCTCCCGCAAGGCGGGGCTGGTTTCCACCAGATGCACCTGCGCCGCCTCCAGGAAGGCGGGCATCAGCCGGGCGGCGCGCAGCGCGTCCGCCATCAGCGTGCCGCGACCCGGCCCCAGCTCCACCAGATGGATGGCGTCGGGCGCGCCCATCTGCTGCCAGGTGGCCACCGCCCAGAGGCCCAGAAGCTCGCCGAACATCTGGCTGATCTCGGGCGCGGTGGTGAAATCGCCCTGCGCGCCCAGCGGATCGCGGGTGATATAATAGCCGTGCACGGGATGGCCACCGGCAGGGAGAGCAGCATGCCCATGGTGGTGCCGAAGGCGAGATAGCCCAGTTGCGGGTCCGGCTCGCGGAAGAATTCGCCGGTGATGCGGCCGAGCCCATAGCCGATGCCGAAAATGCCCGCCGCCAGCCCCGGTCGCTTCAGCGCGCCGAGCCGCACGCAGACCAGCATGATGAGGAACAGCAGAAGGCCTTCCAGCGCCGCCTCATAGAGCTGGCTGGGATGGCGCGGCACGTTCCCGCCGGAGGGAAAGATCACCGCCCAGTCGGCATCGGAGGGGCGGCCCCACAGCTCGCCATTGATGAAATTGGCGATGCGGCCGAACAGAAGGCCGATGGGGGCGACGACACCCGCCACGTCCAGCAGCGACATGACCCGTATGCCGCGCGAGCGGGCGAACAGGATGAGCGCCAGCAGCGTGCCGCCAAGCCCGCCATGGAAGGACATGCCGCCCTTCCACACCATCACCATCTCCAGCGGGTGCTGGAGGAAGTAAGGCAGGTTGTAGAACAGCACATAGCCCGCGCGCCCGCCGACGATGACGCCGATGGTGGCCCAGAACAGGGCATCGTCCAGATCCACCGGCCGCATGGGCGCGGTGCCGCCCCACAGCGCCGGCCGCGACACCAGC
>NCCY01000133.1 GCA_002279855.1 Rhizobiales bacterium 12-68-15 | reverse complement strand
AGGGCGCGGCGTGGATGCGCAAGTCGCGCGGAGCATGACGGGCCGCGCATTCAAGTGACCCCTTATGTGTGAAGCGGGATCGGGGGCATGCTCTGCCTGTCCCGGCGGGTCCGGCACAGGCGGTCTGGCAGCAGCGCGGCAGCGGGAAACCGCTTTCCCTCCCCTGCCCGGCGCGGAGGAGGCCTGCGCGCGCGCCGCTTCCCTCCCGCGCCGCAAAGCCATATAGGCTCTCGCGGCGCCCTGGAGCGTCACCCCTCCATCACGACCGGACCCGATGGCCTATTCCGTCAAGGAAATGTTCAAGACGCTGCAAGGCGAGGGCGCGCAGGCGGGCCGCGCGGCGGTGTTCTGCCGCTTTTCCGGCTGCAACCTCTGGACCGGGCGGGAAGAGGACCGGGAGAAGGCCGTCTGCCGCTTCTGCGATACCGATTTCATCGGCATGGACGGCGAAGGCGGCGGCCGCTTTGCGGATGCGCAGGCGCTGGCGGACGCGCTGGTGCGGGTGTGGGACGGCGCGCCGGCCCGGCGCTTCGTGGTGTTCACCGGCGGCGAGCCGCTGTTGCAGGTGGATGCGGACCTCGTGGCGGCGGTGCATGCGCGCGGCTTCGAGATCGCCATCGAGACCAACGGCACCCGCCTTCCGCCGGACGGCATCGACTGGATCTGCGTCAGCCCCAAGGCAGGCGCCGATCTGGTGCTCACGCGCGGGCACGAGCTGAAACTCGTCTATCCCCAGCCGGAGCTTCGGCCCGAGACCGTGGCGGAGTTGGACTTCGCCCATTTCTTCCTCCAGCCCATGGACGGCCCGGACCGCAGCGCCAATACGCAGGCGGCGGTCGCCTATTGTCTCGATCATCCCCAATGGCGTCTCTCGGTGCAGACCCATAAGATGATCGGAATTCCCTGAGGACGGACCATTGCGGATCACACAGGCTTTCACCTTCGAGGCAGCCCATCGCCTTCCCCATGTGCCGATGACGCACAAATGCTTCCGCATGCACGGTCATTCCTATCGCGTGGAGCTGGTGCTGGAAGGCCCGGTGGACCCCGCAAGCGGCTTCGTGGCGGACTTCTTCGACGTGGAGACCGCCTTCGCGCCGCTGCTGGCGCGGCTCGATCATCATTGCCTGAACGAGATCGAGGGGCTGGAAAACCCCACCGCCGAACATATCGCCATCTGGATCTGGACCCGCACCAAGCCGCTGCTTGAGCCGCTCGCGCTGGTGCGCGTGTACGAGACGCCGCTGTCGTGGGCGGAATATGACGGCCGCTGACCTCCGCCGGAATTGAGCCATCCGCCGGGACTGGCCATCCGCCGGAGGCTGGCCCCGGCGGATGTGACGGGCGCAGCAGCGCCGGTCAGGTTTTCGCGATGAAGTCCGCGAAGGCGGCAAGCTGCTTGCCGATGAAGTCGCGGGTGCCGGTGTCCGTCAGTTCACCCGCCTCGCTCACCTTCTTGTGCGCCGCGCCGATCATCACCTCCGGCACGTTCATCGCCCGTGCATCGAGCGTGACGAGGATCTGCCGCAGGTGATACTGCGCCCGCGCGCCGCCCAATGCGCCCATGGAGGCGCTCTGGATCAGCAGCGGCTTGCCCTTGATGGGCATGGGCTTGAGGCGGGACACCCAGTCGATGGCGTTCTTGAGCCCGCCGGGGACCGAGTAATTGTATTCCGGCGTCACGATCACCAGCCCATCCGCCGCCGCGATGCTGTCGCCGAGCGCGGTCACCGCCGGGGGAAAGCCCTCAGCCTGAATGTCCTCGCTATAGATGGGCAGCTCCGCCACCGAGGGCAGCAATTCCACCGTCACGCCCGCAGGCGCGAGATCCGACAGGGAACGGGCCACCGCAGCATTGTAGGAGCCCTTGCGGACACTGCCGACCCAGACCATCCATTTCATAGTCTTACTCCTTCAATTCGCTGGCCTTTCCCGCCTCGGGGGGTAGCGCCGAGGGGGGAAAGGCCGCATTCTGCCCACGGGCTGAGACACGGGGATGGGCGATGGAAGGGACCTTCAATCAGATCGTAACCCAGTTCGTGACGCTGTGGGCTGTACTGGAACCCATCAGCCACCTGTCCTTGTTCCTTGCCTTCACCTCGGAAATGACAAAAGCGCAGCGGCACAAGGCCGCCGTGCTCGCCTGCTTCTTCGCGTTCCTGATCCTGGTGTTCTTCATTCTGGTGGGCCGGGCGCTGCTGGACGCCATGGAGATTTCGGAACTCTCCTTCCGCATCGCAGGCGGGCTGGTGCTGTTCATGTACGCCACCAGCATGATCTTCTCGGAGCCGCATACGCCGCAGGCCATCGAGGTGGATTCCGACAAGCACGTGGCCTCAATGGCGGTCTATCCGCTGGCCATTCCCGTGATTGCGGGGCCGGGCGCCATTCTCACCGTGGTGATCCTCTCGGACAACAACCGCCACATCCTGTCCCAGCAGGCGGTCACCATCGGCGTCATCGCGGTGCTGATGCTGATCCTTATGGTGCTGTTCTGGCTGGGGGACTATGTCATCCGGGTCATCGGCGCCTCGGGGGCGAGCCTCATCCGGCGCATCATGGGCCTGATCCTCGCCGCCCTCTCGGTGGACATCGTGCTGACCGCCCTCGCCAAATGGCTGAGCCTGCCGCCCATCTGAGGGGCGGAACACAACTTCCTTCCCGCGCGGGAAACGGGCAGCCGGCGCGCACCGGCTGCCCGCCCTGTCACTTCACCCGTTCGAGCACGCTCACATAATTGGCGACTGCGGCGCCGCCCATGTTGAACACACCGGCGAGCTTCGCGCCGTCGATCTGCATGTCGCCCGCCTCGCCCATGAGCTGCATGGCGCAGAGAACGTGCATGGAGACGCCGGTGGCGCCGATGGGATGGCCCTTGGACTTGAGGCCGCCGGAGGCATTGATCGGCAGGCGGCCGGTCTTCTGGGTGATGCCCTCGCGCACCACCTTGTAGCCTTCGCCGGGCTTGGCGAGGCCCATGGCCTCATATTCCAGCAGTTCGGCGATGGTGAAGCAGTCGTGGGTCTCCACCAGATCCAGATCGTCCAGCGTCAGGCCGGCCTGCTCCAGCGCCTTCGCCCAGGCGCGGCGGGCGCCCTCGAAGGCGGTGGGGTCGCGGCGCGACAGCGGCAGGATGTCGTTGGCCTGCGCGCGGGCGCGGAAGGCGATGCCGCGCGCCAGCGTCTCGGCCACGTCCGGGGCGGCGATGACGAGAGCGGCGGCACCGTCCGACACCAGTGAGCAGTCGGTGCGCCGCAGCGGGCCGGCCACATAGGGGTTCTTCTCGGAGATGGTGTTGCAGAAGTCGAAGCCGAAATCCTTGCGCATCTGCGCATAGGGATTGGAGACGCCGTTCTTGTGATTCTTCGCGGCGATGTGGGCCAGTTCCTCGGAACGGTCGCCATAGCGCTGGAAATAGGTCTGCGCGATGCGGCCGAACACGCCGGCGAATCCGCCCTCGATTTCGGCTTCCTCCTTGCGATAGGAAGCGTTCAGCAGGATGTCGCCGACCTCGGCGGTGGGCTTGGCGGTCATCTTTTCGGCGCCCACCACAAGAGCCACCTTGCCGCGCCCGCTCTCGATGAAATCGAGCGCGCTGTTGATGGCCGCGCTGCCGGTGGCGCAGGCATTCTCCACCCGCAGCGCAGGCGTGTGGGCGAGCCCCGGCACGGACAGCGCCGGCAGGGCGCCCTGGAAATCCTGCTTCTGGAAGCCGGCATTGAAGACGCCGACAAACACCCCGTCCACCTGCGGCGCCTCGATCCCCGCATGCTCCAGCGCGGCGCCGGTGACCCGGCCCATCAGGGCCTCGGTGTCGGCATCCTCAAGCTTTCCGAACGGGGAGTGGGCCCAGCCCACGATGGCAGCTTTGGTCATTCTTCCTCCACGGCGCGGCCCTCGCGCGTTTTCACCTGTCGAGCCGAGGCCGCAGCCAAGCGCGCCGGACGCAGAAGGTCAATCGCCCGCAATGCATGCCGGAACGCACAGCCCGGAGCGGGAGGCATATGTCCGGCGAACGGCGGGAAGCGCGGCCCCGCCAGGCTGCGGTTCTATCTCGAAAGCTGTTGACTCCATCAATCCATGGTTCTATGGATTGAGTGAATGACGGCAACCGGAAACGGGCGCCACACGGTTTTGAGGCAGGTCCACGGGAGCGGTTCGATGGCGCGGGCGCCGACGCAGGAGCAGCTTGAAGTGGCGGCAGCCATGTTTGCCGCGCTGGCCGATCCCGCGCGCCTCGCCATCCTCGTGCATCTGGTGCCGGGGGAGATGTCCGTCTCCGCCCTCACGGAGGCGCTCGGCGAGAAGATGACCACCGTTTCCGCCCGCCTGAAGGTGCTGCATGGCGCCCGGCTGGTGGGGCGGGCCCGGCGCGGCAAGCAGGTGTTCTACCACCTCGCCGACGGCCACGTGATCGCGCTCGTGGAGAGCGCCGTGGACCATGCCTGCGAAGACCATTGAAGCCGGGCGGTTCCGGCGGACGACACTGTTGAAGGAAGGAGTTCACCATGTCAGGCGAATGCAAGATCCATCACGATCATCCCCACCAGCATGGCCCGGACTGCGGCCATACCGCCATCCGTCATGACGGCCATGTGGACTATCTGCATGACGGCCATCTCCACCACATGCATGCCGGCCATGTGGACGAGCATGTGCTGGAAGTGAGCGATGCCAATCCGGACCGTTGCACCCCCCACCATGATTGCGGCGGCCATGAAAAGGGCCATGTCCACGGCCCCGGCTGCGGCCACGAGGCGGTGCCCCATGGCGACCATGTGGACTATCTGGTGAACGGCCACCTGCACCATCCGCACGGCGACCATTGCGACGACCACGGCCCCGTGGAACTCGTGCGCGGCTGAGCGCCGTCACACCCCTGAAAACCGCCCCGGCGCCTCTGGCGGCCGGGGCTTTTTGTTGGGCGCCGGCACAACGTTGCCGGTCTATGCAGCCGAGGCGAGTGGCGTCGCACGCGCAATCCGCGCCTGTTCCGTGGGGCTGTTCAAGGCCTCCCACAGATCGTTGCGCCGCTGCGCGTTCAGCCAGAAATCCGGACTGTTGCCGAACACGCGCGCCAGAATGAGCGCGGTTGCCGCCGTCACGGTGCGGCGGTTGTTGCACAGCTCGTTCACATGCTTGCGCTGCACACCCATCGCCCCGGCCAGCGCCGCCTGCGTGAGGCCGAGCGGTTGCATGAATTCTTCGGTCAGGATTTCGCCGACCGTCGCGGGCTTGCGCCTGGTCATCAACATCACGCACCTCACCGATAGCTATGGTCGGGGGCAACGTCCCTCAGTGTAGCGAAATGACTGCGCACGCGGTACGGGTCGCTTCCGATCTCCTCAGGACAGCCCGCCGATGATCCCGTCCGGGTCCACGAAGATGCCTTCCGCCGCCGGCACGGAGGGAAGGCCCGGCATGGTCATGACGTCGCCGGTCAGCGCCACCACGAAGCCGGCACCGGCGGAGAGGCGCACTTCGCGCACCGGCAGAACATGGCCCTCGGGCGCGCCGCGCAGGGTGGGGTCGGCCGAGAAGCTGTATTGCGTCTTCGCCATGCAGACCGGCAGATGCCCGAAGCCCCCGGCCTGCAGGTCCTCCAGCCGCGCGGCGGCCGCCGCCGTGAAGGTGACCTCGCCCGCCCGGTAGATCTCCCGCGCCACGGTCTCGATCTTCTCCTTCAGGGGCATCGCATCGGGATAGAGGGTGTGGAAATGGGAGGGCTGCGCGCACAGCGCCTTCACGGCATGGGCCAGCGCCTGCGCGCCCGCGCCCCCGTCCGCCCAGTGGGCGCAGACATGGGCCTCGACGCCCAGCGGGGCGAGCGCGTCCATCACCGCCGCAATCTCGGCGGGGGTGTCGGAGGTGAAGCGGTTGAGCGCCACCACCACCGGCAGGCCGAACTTGCGCATGTTCTCCGCGTGGCGGAGCAGATTGGCGGTGCCACGCTGCACGGCGACCACATCCTCGCGGCCGAGTTCCTTCACCGGCACGCCGCCATGCATCTTCAGCGCGCGCACGGTCGCCACCACCACGGCCGCATCGGGGGCAAGGCCCGCCTGCCGGCACTTGATGTCGAGGAACTTCTCCGCGCCGAGATCCGCGCCGAAGCCGGCCTCCGTCACCACATAATCCGCCAGCCGCAGCGCGGCGCGGGTGGCGATCACCGAATTGCAGCCATGGGCGATATTGGCGAACGGCCCGCCATGCACGAAGGCGGGGGTGTGCTCCATGGTCTGGACGAGGTTGGGCTGGAACGCGTCGCGCAGCAGCGCCAGCATGGAGCCGATGCCCTTCAGCGCGCCGGCCTCCACCAGCGTGCGCCCGCGCGTCTGGCCCACCACCATGCGGGAAAGGCGCTCCTCCAGTTCCTCCAGCGTGCGGGCGAGGCAGAAGATGGCCATCACCTCGCTCGCCACCGTGATGTCGAACCCGTCCTCGCGCGGAAAGCCGTTGGCCGGCCCGCCGAGGCCGACAATGACCTGCCGCAGGGCCCGGTCGTTCAGGTCCACCACGCGCCGCCACGCGATGCGGCGGGTGTCGAGGTCCAGTTTGTTGCCCCAGTAGATGTGGTTGTCGATCAGCGCCGAGAGCAGGTTATGGGCGGCGGAAATGGCGTGCAGGTCGCCGGTGAAATGCAGGTTGATGTCCTGCATGGGGATGATCTGCGCGCGCCCGCCGCCGGTGGCGCCGCCCTTGGCGCCGAACACCGGGCCGAGGGAGGGCTCGCGCAGGCAGATGGCCGCCTTCTCGCCGATCCGCGCCAGCGCATCGCCGAGGCCGATGGTGGTGGTGGTCTTGCCCTCGCCTGCCGGGGTGGGGCTGATGGCGGTGACGAGGATGAGCTTGCCGGCGGGCCGCGCCTCCAGCGTGCGGATATAATCGTGGGCGAGCTTCGCCTTGTAGGGGCCGTAGCGATAGATGCCGTCCGCCGGAATGCCGAGGCGGGCGGCCACATCCTCGATGGGCAGCGGCGTCACGCTGCCGGCAATGGCGGCATCGCTCGTCGGGTCCAGACGGCGCGCGGTGATCTGGTGCATTGGCCCCTCAGCCTTCGGTCTTGAATTGGGTGGTGATCGGAAACAGCGGCGCGCCCGCAGGG
>NCCY01000385.1:1444-2942 GCA_002279855.1 Rhizobiales bacterium 12-68-15 | reverse complement strand
GAGGCGGTCCTCCACCGTCATGTTGAGCCCGCCGCCGGTGGTGATGTTGATCACCGCATCGCAGCTCTGCTTGATGCGCGGCAGGAATTCCATGAACACCGCCGGGTCCGGGGTCGGGCGGCCGTCCTTCGGGTCGCGGGCGTGCAGGTGCAGGATGGCGGCGCCGGCTTCGGCAGCGGCGATGGCCTGCTCGGCGATCTCGCTGGGCGTGATCGGCAGATGATCGGACATGGTCGGCGTGTGGATGCCGCCGGTGACGGCGCAGGTGATGATGACCTTGCTCACGGCATGTCTCCGGAAAGGGTTCAGTCTGGGAGGATGGCGACGGCGCGGGTCCAGCCCGCCGAGGCGGCGCGGACCTTCACGGGGAAGCAGCAGAGGGTGAAGCCGGTGGCGGGCAGGGCCTCCAGATTGTGCAGCTTCTCGATCTGGCAATAGCCCTTCTCGCGGCCGGCCTTGTGGCCTTCCCAGATCAGGCTTGCATCATTGGTCTCAGCAAACCGGCGGGCGGTGGCGCTGAACGGCGCGTCCCAGCTCCAGCCGTCGGTGCCAACCACCCGGATGCCCTGGCTGACGAGATGCAGCGTCGCATCGCGGCCGAAGCCGCAGCCCCGGTCGATGTAATCGGCATCGCCATAGGCTTTTCCCGCCGCCGTGTTGGCGACCACGATCTCGAACGGGCTGAGGCGGTGGCCGATGCGCGCGAGTTCCGCGTCGATCTCGGCCGGCGTCACCACATGGCCGTCCGGCAGGTGGCGGAAGTCAAGCTTCACGCCGGGGCGGAAACACCAGTCGAGCGGGATCTCGTCGATGGTGACGGCGCGGGCGCCCCCGTCCATGGTGGGGTGATAGTGCCAGGGGGCATCCACATGGGTGCCGTTATGGGTGGAGATGTGCGCGGTCTCCACCGCCCATCCCATGCCGTCCGGCAGGCGGTCCGGCGTCATGCCGGGAAACGCCCCGGCCAGCACGCCGGCGGTTTCCGCATGGGCCTGATAGTCGATCCGCACCCGCTGGAACGGCGGGTCTGCAGCGACATCGTTCTCGAGCGGAATCGAGATGTCGATGAATTTCGGCACGCTTGGCGTCCTCCATGGACGGCGGTTTCCCCGCCCCGATTTTGCACACTCGTACATCTTATTGTACGGTCGTACAAGGTGGCTTTTCCGGTTTCCTCCGGCGCGCATCTGATGGCCCGGCCGCAGCGATTTTCCTGCGGAATGGCAGCTCCGCATATTTCAACCCGCCCTGCTCAGGCTCTAGAAGAGATTATGGAATCCAAGCAGAAGCCCCGCGCGCCAAGGCCCGTCGCTGCCGCCGGCAAGAGCAAGGCGAGCCGTGAGCCCCGCCGCTCGGCCGTGTCGCCCGGCGAGGCGGGTCGCCCGGACCGCCGGCAGGATATTCTGGAGAGCGCGGAAGCCTTGTTTGCGGAGCGCGGCTATGCGGCGGTCTCGGTGCGGGACATCGCGGCCCGCGCCGGCGTGCCGCTCGCGCTGGT
>NCCY01000385.1:0-1348 GCA_002279855.1 Rhizobiales bacterium 12-68-15 | reverse complement strand
GAGGCGTCCGCCATCATCGAGCGCTTCTATGATCCGCTGGTGGCCGCCTTCATCGACGCCCTGCACGTCGCGTTTCCGGACTGCCCGCCGCAGCGCCTGCTCTGGGCCTATGAATATGCGGTGGGTGCGCTGCTGATGTATGTGGCGGACAAGCGCATCGAGCGCATCTCGCAGGGACAGGCCATGGCGGGCGACCCTGCGATGTTCGAGGATTTCGTTCGCTTCATCGCGGCCGGCTTCACGGCGATGTGCCGATAAGCCGGTCGGCGAAAGCCGGCGCCGGAACAGCCGCCGCACGGGCGGGGGCCTTCTCGGCCTGCTGCCCGGCAATGGCGCACAGCTCGCCATCCAGCGTCGGCAGCGAGACGGTGGCGCGCAGCCCGCTCCCGGTGTTTTCCAGCGTCACGTCCCCGCCGTGATGGCGGGCGATGGTGCGGGCGATAGCAAGGCCCAGCCCCATGCCGCCGGTCTCGCGGTTGCGCGAATGCTCCAGGCGGAAGAAGGGCGCGAACACCTGCTCGCGGACCGCCTCGGGAATGCCCGGCCCGTCATCCTCCACCACGATGGTGACGAGATCCGCCGACCGCTCCATGTGAACCCGTGCACACCCGCCATAGCGCACGGCATTCTCGACGAGATTGCGGATCGCCCGCCTCAGGGCATCGGGCCGGCAGCGGTAGCTGATCCGTGGGGTCTCCGCGAACGATACCGTTTGACCCAGCTCGACCAGATCCTCGCACAGGCTTTCCGTCAGCGCGGCGAGGTCCACCGTGCGGGTTTCCTCGGACGTGCCGCGCTCGCGGACGAAGGCGAGCGTGCCCTCGCACATGGACTGGATCTCGGAGACGGAGGCGAGGATCTTCTCGCGCAGTTCGTCGTCGGTCACGAACTCCGCCCGCAGGCGCAGGGTGGTGAGCGGCGTGCGCAGATCGTGGCCGATGGCCGCCAGCATGCGCGTGCGGTCGTCCACGAAGCGGGTCAGCCGCTCCTGCATGCGGTTGAAGGCGACGGCGGTTCGGCGCACGTCGTCCGGCCCCGTCTCCGGCAGCGGATCGCAATGCTGGCCGCGCCCGAGCGCATCCGCCGCCAGCGCGAGCCGCCGCAGCGGAGTGGCGATGCCGCGCGCTGCGACCACCGCGACGAGGGACAGGACGAGGGCGGAGAGCAGCAGGGACACCACCGTCCGGGCGTTCCAGAAGGCGTCCTGGCCGGGCTTGGCGAAAGCGGAGTTCAGCCACTGGCCGTTGCGCAGCGGCACCGAGATGCCCATGCCGGTGCTGTTGTCCAGATACTGGAACTTCAGGGCGCGATCGAGCGAGGCGGCATAGGCCGGCATCTCGATCCAGTC
>NCCY01000132.1:6180-13321 GCA_002279855.1 Rhizobiales bacterium 12-68-15 | reverse complement strand
AAACCGCGCAGGACCTGATTCGGTGCCGCTTCGTTCCCGCCCTGTGCGCGGGGCGGCGCGCCGGCCGTCCCGCAACGGGACGCAGGGGGGAGCGCGAGGGCAATAAAAAAGCCGGGCGCGAGGCCCGGCTTGAAACGATTGCTGCTGAGGACGGCTCAGTGCGCGGTGGCCGAACCACCCTGCCCCAGCGCCTCGACGACCTGCTTCAGGTCCGAAAGCGTGCTGGATGCCTTCTGCCGCGCCTCATCGGTGCGGGCATCGGCAACATCTTCCTCGGCGTCCTTGATCAACTGGCGCAGGTTCGCCATGTCGATCTCCTCGACCGGGGTCGCGCGCTCCGCCAGCACGGTGAGGCAGGTGGGGTTCGCTTCCGCAAAGCCGCCGCGCACGAACAGGCGCTTCGGAGCACCCTCTCCGCGAATGGTGAGGATGCCGGGCCGCAGGATGGCGATGAACGGCGCATGGCCGGCACCGACGGCGAAATCGCCTTCGGCACCCGGAACATCGACCCAGGAGACCGGGCCGGAGAAGACGAGCCGCTCCGGCGAGACGAGTTCAAAAGTGAAGTTGGCCATGTGCGTGTCTCCGCTGTCGAGGGAACCGAGTCAATCGCGCCCGAGGGCGCGACGAACTCAGGCCGCCTCGGCCGCCAGCTTCTTGCCCTTCTCGATGGCTTCGTCCATGGAGCCAACCATGTAGAAGGCCTGCTCGGGCAGGTGATCGTACTTGCCTTCCACCAGGCCCTTGAAGCCCTTGATGGTGTCCTGCAGGTCCACCAGCTTGCCG
Source organism: Rhizobiales bacterium 12-68-15 (assembly GCA_002279855.1). Taxonomy (GTDB): domain Bacteria; phylum Pseudomonadota; class Alphaproteobacteria; order Rhizobiales; family Xanthobacteraceae; genus Aquabacter. The sequence continues at coordinate 12,535 of NCCY01000132.1, read as the reverse complement.
GGCGAGCCAGTGAACACTTCCGCGACGTGGAAGGGCTGGGAGAGGAAGCGCTCGATCTTGCGGGCGCGGGCCACCACCAGCTTGTCCTCTTCGGACAGCTCGTCCATGCCGAGAATGGCGATGATGTCCTGCAGCGCCTTGTAGCGCTGGAGGGTCTGCTGCACCTGACGGGCCACCGCATAATGCTCCTCGCCGACGATGGCGGGGGACAGGATGCGCGAGGTGGAGTCCAGCGGGTCCACCGCCGGATAGATGCCCTTCTCGGCGATGGAGCGCGAGAGCACGGTCGTCGCGTCGAGATGGGCGAAGGAGGCGGCAGGCGCCGGGTCGGTCAGATCGTCGGCGGGCACGTAGATGGCCTGCACCGAGGTGATCGAGCCCTTGGTGGTGGTGGTGATGCGCTCCTGCAGCGCGCCCATGTCGGTGGCGAGCGTCGGCTGATAGCCCACCGCCGAGGGGATGCGGCCGAGCAGAGCCGACACTTCCGAGCCGGCCTGCGTGAAGCGGAAGATGTTGTCCACGAAGAACAGCACGTCCTGGCCCTGGTCGCGGAAGTGCTCGGCGACGGTGAGGCCGGTGAGCGCGACGCGGGCGCGGGCGCCCGGAGGCTCGTTCATCTGGCCATAGACCAGCGCGCACTTGGAACCGGCGGAGGAGCCGTTGTTCTCGTGCGGGTCCACGTTCACCTTGGACTCGATCATCTCGTGATAGAGATCGTTGCCCTCGCGGGTGCGCTCACCCACGCCGGCGAACACGGAATAACCGCCGTGCGCCTTCGCGATGTTGTTGATGAGCTCCATGATCAGCACGGTCTTGCCGACGCCGGCGCCGCCGAACAGGCCGATCTTGCCGCCCTTGGAGTAAGGCGCGAGCAGGTCCACCACCTTGATGCCGGTGACGAGGATCTCGGCTTCCGTGGACTGGTCCGCATAGGACGGGGCCGGCTGGTGGATGGCGCGGGTGGTCTCGCCGACCACCGGGCCGAGTTCGTCCACCGGCTCGCCGATCACGTTCATGATGCGGCCGAGGGTGGCTTCACCCACCGGGACCATGATGGGGGCGCCGGTGTCGGACACCGGCTGGCCGCGCACGAGGCCCTCGGAAGAGTCCATGGCGATGGTGCGAACGGTGTTCTCACCAAGGTGCTGGGCCACTTCCAGCACGAGGCGACCGCCCTGGTTGGTGGTCTCCAGGGCGTTCAGGATTTCCGGAAGGTGGCCGTCGAACTGCACGTCGACGACGGCGCCGATGACCTGAGTGATGCGTCCGGTGGGGTTCGCCATTTTCGTCGTCCTTTATCCTCGTCCGCGCTGCTGTCAGAGCGCTTCGGCGCCGGAGATGATTTCGATGAGTTCCTTCGTGATCATGGCCTGACGGGTCCGGTTGTAGACCAGCGTCTGCTTCTTGATCATGTCGCCCGCATTGCGGGTGGCGTTGTCCATGGCGCTCATCTGCGCACCATAGAAGGACGCCTGGTTTTCCAGCAGCGCGCGGAAGACCTGCACCGCAATGTTGCGCGGCAGGAGGTCGGCGAGGATCTCGCTCTCTTCCGGCTCGTAATCGTAGGGCACAGCCTCCCCGGCCGCCTTCTGGTCGAAGACCGCGGGAATGATCTGGTGCGCCGTGGGGATCTGCGTCACGACGTTCCTGAACTGGGAATAGAACAGGGTCGCCACGTCGAACTTGCCGGCGTTGAACAGGCCGATCACCTTGTCGGCGATGTCGTGGGCATTGTCATAGCCCAGCGTGCGCACGGCGCGCAGATCGACGAACTCGACGATCTGCTTGGGGTAGAGCCGGCGGACCTGGTCATAGCCCTTGCGGCCGACGCAGAAGAATTCCACCGTCTTGCCCTGGGCCATCAGCGAATTCGCCCGCTCCCGCACAAGACGCACGATGGAGCTGTTGAACGCGCCGCACAGGCCGCGCTCGGACGTGCAGACGATCAGCAGGTGCCGCTGATCGCTGCCGGTTCCGGACAGAAGGCGCGGCGTTTCCGAGCTGGCGATGACGCCAGAGGTCAGATTGCCGAGCACCGTTCCCATGCGCTCGGCAAACGGACGCGCCGCTTCCGCCGCCATCTGGGCGCGGCGCAGCTTCGCCGCGGCGACCATCTGCATCGCCTTGGTGATCTTCTGCGTCGCCTTCACCGAGGCGATGCGGTTTCGTAGCTCTTTCAGGCTCGACATCGGACCCGCCCCTTCACATGGACAACTTCACAGGGCGCTCTCAGGCAAAGCTCTTGGCGAAGGCGTCGAGCGCCTTCACGAGCTTTTCCGTCGTGTCCTTGGAGAGTTCCTTGGTGGTGCGGATCGTGTCCAGGATGTCCTGGTGCTGCGAGCGCATGCTGAGCAGGAGGGCCTGCTCGAACTCGCGGACCTTGGAGACCGGGAGGGCATCGAGATAGCCGTTGGTGCCGGCATAGATCACGACCACCTGCTCCTCGACCTTCAGCGGCGCGAACTGGCTCTGCTTGAGCAGCTCGGTCAGGCGCGCGCCACGGTTCAGGAGCTTCTGCGTCGCCGCATCGAGGTCCGAACCGAACTGGGCGAAGGCCGCCAGCTCGCGATACTGGGCCAGCTCGCCCTTGATCTTGCCCGCCACCTGCTTCATCGCCTTGATCTGGGCGGAGGAGCCGACGCGCGACACGGAGAGGCCGACGTTCACCGCCGGGCGGATGCCCTGGTAGAACAGGTCGGACTCAAGGAAGATCTGGCCGTCGGTGATCGAGATCACGTTGGTCGGGATGTAGGCCGACACGTCGTTGGCCTGGGTCTCGATGACCGGCAGCGCGGTCAGGGAGCCGGCGCCATTCTCGTCATTGAGCTTGGCGGCGCGCTCCAGCAGGCGGGAGTGGAGGTAGAACACGTCGCCGGGATAGGCTTCGCGGCCCGGCGGGCGGCGCAGCAGCAGCGACATCTGGCGATAGGCGACGGCCTGCTTGGACAGGTCATCGTGCACGATGAGGGCGTGCATGCCGTTGTCGCGGAAGAACTCGCCCATGGCGGTGCCGGCGAACGGCGCCAGGAACTGCATGGGGGCCGGATCGGAGGCGGTGGCGGCGACCACGATGGAATATTCCAGCGCGCCCTGCTCTTCCAGAACCTTCACGAACTGCGCGACGGTGGAGCGCTTCTGGCCCACCGCGACATACACGCAATAGAGCTTGGCCTTCTCGTCCGTGCCCTGGTTGATGGGCTTCTGGTTGAGAATGGCGTCGAGCGCGACGGCGGTCTTGCCGGTCTGGCGGTCGCCGATGATCAGCTCGCGCTGGCCACGGCCGATCGGGATCAGGGCGTCGATCGCCTTGAGGCCGGTCTGCATGGGCTCGTGCACGGACTTGCGCGGGATGATGCCGGGCGCCTTCACGTCCACGCGGCGGCGCTCGGTGGAGACGATCGGGCCCTTGCCGTCGATCGGGTTGCCGAGCGCGTCGACGACGCGGCCGAGCAGGCCACGGCCCACCGGAACGTCCACGATGGCGCCGGTGCGCTTGACGGTCTGGCCTTCCTTGATCTCACGGTCGGAGCCGAAGATCACGATGCCGACATTGTCGACTTCGAGGTTCAGCGCCATGCCGCGCGTGCCATTCTCGAACTCGACCATCTCGCCGGCCTGGACATTGTCGAGGCCATAGACGCGGGCGATGCCGTCACCGACGGACAGCACCTGACCGACTTCCGAGACTTCCGCCTCCTGGCCGAAATTCTGGATCTGGTCCTTGAGGATGGCGGAGATTTCAGCGGCTCGAATGTCCATCAGCGGACCTCTTTCATCGCATGCCGGATAGAATTGAGTTTGGTCTTCAGAGAAGCATCGACCATGCGTGAGCCGATCTTCACCACGAGACCACCGAGGATGGACGGGTCGACGGTCACGTCGAGGCCAACGTCCTTGCCGGTCTTTTCAGCGAGCGCCTGCTTCAGCGCAGCGGTGTGCGCATCACTCAGGGGCTCCGCCACCGTCACCTGTGCGGTGACTTCGCCGCGCTTGGCGGCGACGAGGGCGGCATAGGCCTTGATCATGCCCGGCAGCGCGAACAGGCGGCGGTTGCGTGCCACGAGCTGCACGAAATTCGCTGCAAGTCCGGAGATGCCGAGGTTGGCGAGAACCGCCTTGACCGCCTTCTCCTGTTCCTCGGCGGTGAAGACCGGGCTCTTCACCAGCCGGCTGAAATCAGCGCTCTCCGCCATCACGGCGGTCAGCGTGTCGAGATCAGCCTTTACGAGGTCGATGGAGCCGGCCTCTTCAGCCAGCTCCAACAGCGCGGTCGCATAGCGCCCCGCCATGCCTGACACGATCGTTTCCGCCACCCGTGCCTCTCTCGGGTTCGCGCCGCCCCGGCGCCGAAGGCGCCACAGGAAACCGAAACCCTTGATCTGTTGGGAATAGGACTTGCCCACACCCCGGGCGACGAGGAACCGCCTCCCGAGGAAATCGCGGGTTGCCTAACACACGCTTTGCGAAGCGGCAACATAGCCCCCGCACAAGGCGGGTGCCGCATTGCCGCACCAAGCCGCCCTGTGGATACCGCCGGACTGACGCAAGGTGAGATATTTCGGCCTGTTGCCGGCGCAGGACGGCCCTCCCCGCCCCAGATGACAGCCGTTCCAAACTTCGGACGCCGGCGTTTTTCCTGTCCGTCCTCCCCATGAAAAAACGCGCGCCGCCAAGAAAAAAGCCCTGCCGGATGCCGGCAGGGCTCTGGAAAGCGGGACTTTTGGCCGGCGTCAGTTGTTGGCGCTGGTCTTGTTGGGATTCGGCGGGAAGGCCGCATTCTTCTGCGTGCCCTCCAGAAGGTCGATGGCCAGCTTGAGCTGGGTGTCGTCCTTCGGATCGGCCGGGACATAGGACGGCGAACCGGCCTGCTCGTCCTCGCCATTCTTCAGGTGCCCCTTCAGGGACGCCTCGCCGCGCGTGGTGTCGCCGCCGGCGGCCGCGATCTTGGCCTTCTGCTCGTCGGGCAGATCCTGGATCAGGACGATATCCGGCTCGATTCCCTTGGCCTGGATGGAGCGGCCGGAGGGGGTGTAGTAGCGCGCGGTGGTCAGGCGCAGCGCGCCGTTGCCGCCGAGCGGGATGATGGTCTGCACCGAGCCCTTGCCGAACGAGCGCGAGCCGAGGACGGTCGCGCGCTTGTGGTCCTGGAGTGCGCCGGCCACGATCTCGGAGGCCGAGGCCGAGCCGCCATTGGTGAGGACGATGATCGGCTTGCCCTTGGTGAGGTCGCCGCCCCGCGCGTTGAAGCGCTGGGTCTCGTCCGAATTGCGGCCACGGGTGGAGACGATCTCGCCGCGATCAAGGAACGCGTCGGAGACCGCGATCGCCTGGTCCAGCAGGCCGCCGGGATTGTTGCGCAGGTCGAGAATGTAGCCCTTGATCTTGTCCGGGCCGATCTGCGCCGTCACGTCCTCGACCGCCTTCTTCAGGTTGTCGTAGGTCTGCTCGTTGAACGAGGTGACGCGGACATAGCCGATGTCGCCATTCTCGATGCGCGAGCGCACGGCGCGGATGCGGATGGTGTCGCGCACCACCTTGATCTCCACCGGCTTCTCCTGACCCTTGCGGACCACGGTGAGCATGATCGGCGTGTTGACGGCGCCGCGCATCTTCTCGACCGCCTGGTTGAGGGTCATGCCCTGAACCTGCTCGCCGTCGAGCTTGATGATGACGTCACCCGCCTGCACGCCGGCCTTGGCGGCCGGGGTGTCGTCGATGGGGGCGATGACCTTCACGAGGCCGTCTTCCATCGTCACCTCGATGCCGAGGCCGCCGAATTCGCCGCGCGTCTGCACCTGCATGTCGCGGAAGCTCTTCGCGTCCATGTAGGAGGAGTGGGGATCAAGGCCGGCCAGCATGCCGTTGATGGCCGATTCGACCAGCTTCGCGTCATCGGGCTTTTCCACATAGTCCGACCGCACCCGCTCGAACACGTCGCCGAACAGGTTGAGCTGGCGGTAGGTGTCGGACGAGGCCGCCTGGGCTGCCATGCTTGTGATGACGCTGCTTTGCGTCACGAGCACAGCCGCAAGGGCACCGGCGGCGACGCCGAAAGCAAAGAGAGACGTACGACGCATCATCCGCGCACCTTCTGACTGTCCGTTGCCGCCCACCAAGGGGCAGGATCGATCGAAATTCCGTCTTTGCGGAATTCCACATACAATTGCGGCTGAGCCGAGGCCGCGCCGGGCGCCGCCCCGCTTGCCTTCGTTCCGCTTCCCATCACCGCCACCGGCTCGCCTGCAACAACGAACTGGCCGAGATCCACGGTGATACGCTCCATGCCCGCAAGCAGGACATGGTACCCGCCGCCGGCATTAATGATCAAGAGTTGCCCGTAGCTGCGGAACGGACC
>NCCY01000132.1:0-6096 GCA_002279855.1 Rhizobiales bacterium 12-68-15 | reverse complement strand
GCCAGCCGGGCCGGATTCTGGAGGGCGGCGAGCATGTCTTTTCCCGACGCGGCCGGCGCGGGCGAAGCCTCGGGCTGGACTTTGGCGGCTTCCGCTGCCCTAGCGGCAGGGGCAACTTCCGTCTCCACGCGGGTCACGAGATCGTGCACGTCCGGCGTCGTCCGTGCCACCGCGTCCGCCTGAACCTTGTCGGCGGGCTGGGGCGGATTCGCCGTTGCCTGCTGGCGCTGGCGCTCGCTGACCAGTGCGGACAGCCGGGCCCGGTCATCGTCCAGAGACTGGCGCAGCGACGTCAGGCGCGCCCGGGTGGCCGCAAGGTCGGCGCGCACCCGGGCCAGTTCCGAGAGATCGGCGGCAAGGGTTTCCGCCTCCAGCCGCATTTCCGGCAGGATGGCGCCCAGCAGGATGGCCGAGCGCACCGCATCCAGCGCATCGCCCGGGCGCATCAGCAGGGCGGGGGGCGGGTTGCGCCCCATGCGGACCAGCGCAGAGAGCACTTCGGCCAGCACCTCGCGCCGCGCCATGAGGGAGGACTGGAGGCGGTCGCGGGCGCCATCCAGCTCCGTCATGTGGGCTTCCACACCGATGAGCTGCTGCTCCACGTCGCGCGAGCGCGAGGCGGTGTCCACAAGAAGCTGATAGAGCCGACCCCGGTCGCCCTGCGCCGCTTCCAGATCCTCCCGCAGCTTCCTCTGGAGCGCCTCGCTGCGGGCCGCGTCCGATTTCAGCGTCTCCGTATCGATGACCGGCACCTGCCGCACGGCGGCCGGCTTCTGCGGCGGCAGCGGCACCGGGCCGGGGGGCGATGGCGCCTGGCTCCATGCGGGCATCACCAGAAGCACGGCGAGCCCGAGGGCTGCCGCACGCTTCAGGGCTCCGGCAAGGGGGCGCGAAAGAGCAAGCATGAACGAAGCCTAAAGCCGCATGGTTGCGCGGAGGTAAATAAGTCTCGCCCTTCGCGCCGTTTCACGCACCTGGCTTTGGACGGGGCACGCCCCTTGACCCACCTGCACAGGTCGCGTCCTGATCCGGAGCCCCTTGCGGGCGCCACGAAGGGCATGGGGGAAGCCGCCATGAATCACGACATCACGCTCATCACCGGGGCATCGAAGGGCATCGGCCTTGCCGCTGCCCGCATCCTTGCCGCCCGCGGGCACACGGTGGTGGGCCTCGCCCGCACCACCGTCACCGACTTTCCCGGCGACCTCGTCGTCTGCGACCTTGCGGACCGCGCGCAGACCCGCGCCTGCCTTGAGAGCATCGCCGGGCAGGCCGAGATCCTGCGGGTGGTGAACAATGTGGGCATCGTCAGCCCCCAGCCCCTCGAAGCCCTCGATCTCGCCACGCTGGACGCGGTGCTGGACCTGAATGTCCGCGCCGCCATCCAGGTGGTGCAGGCGGCGTTTCCGGCCATGAAGGCGCGGGGCATGGGGCGCATCGTCAACATCGTCAGCCGCGCCATCCATGGCGGACACAATCGCACCGCCTATTCAGCCGCCAAGAGCGCGTTGGTGGGCTGCACGCGCACCTGGGCGCTCGATCTCGCCGCCTTCGGCATCACCTCCAACGCCATCGCGCCCGGACCCATCGACACGGAACTGATGCGGCAGCAGCGCCCGGTGGGCAGCGAAGCGGAGCGCAAGGGGCTCGCCTCCATCCCCATGGGCAGGTTCGGCAAGCCGGAGGAAGTCGCCGCCGCCATCGCCTTCCTGCTCTCGGACGAAGCCGGCTTCGTGACCGGACAGGTCATCGGCGTCGATGGCGGCGCCAGCCTTGGCGGACGATAGGTGTGGCGCGATAAAGCTGTTCGGCCAGCATCACCCGCACCAGCTGGTGCGGGAAGGTCGCGGCGCCATAGGAGACCAGAAGATCGGCCTTGTCCCGCAGGGACGGCGCGAGGCCGTCCGGCCCGCCGATCACGAAGGCCGCGACCGCGATCCCCGAATCGGCATCGCCCCGCAGGCGGGCCGAAAAGTCCTCGCTGGAGAGATTGCGCCCGCGCGGATCGAGCAGGCACAGGCGCGCACCGGCGGGAATCGCTGAGAGGAGAAGGGCGGCCTCTTCGGCCATCCGGTCCTCGGGGCGGCGGGCCGCCGATTCGGAAAATTCGCTGGTGTCGAAGCCGGTCAGGCCCAGCCCCCGCCCGGTCGCCTTGGCGCGGTCGAGATAGCGCGTGACGAGGTCACGCTCGGCACCGGCCTTCATGCGGCCGATGCAGGCCATGAGAATGCGCACCGGCGCCTCGCACGCGGTGGCACAGGCCCCGGATCAGACCCGGGCCGTGCCCGACCACATCTTTTCGATGTTGTAGAAGCTGCGTACTTCCGGCTGGAAGACGTGGACGATCACGTCCGACGCATCGATCAGCACCCAGTCGCACGCCGGCTGGCCCTCGACGCGCACCTGCTTCACGCCGGCCGCCTTGAGCGCCTCGATCAGGTGCTCGGCAATGGCGCCCACATGGCGCTGCGAGCGGCCGGAGGCAACCACCATGTGATCGGCGATGGAGGTCTTCCCGCGCAGGTCAATGGAGACGATGTCCTCAGACTTGTCGTCGTCCAAGCGGGTGAGAACCAGAGCGAGGATCTCCTCGGCGTCAGGTAGCGCTTGGGAGACCGGGGCGGGCACCACGGGGGTGGCGGCCGCAAGTGAAGCCGATGTGGACAGGGGTCCGGACCTCTTGTTGATGGCGCGCCCTCAAGGAACGCGTCTTTAGGATGGGGCCAAAACGGGGAAAATTCAAGGCTTCTTAACCGGAGGCCGTCACGCCGCCGCCGGAGTCTCCTGCCGCCCGTGCCCGGATGCGGGTGGAAGAGAGGGGCGATTTCATGCCGTGGAGGAAGACCCAGGCGGGCGGCGGGAGGGTGGGAAGCAGCGCGGCATCGCTCTCCTCCACGCGATAGCGGGCGAGCGCCCGGGCCGCGCGGGAGGCGGTGGCCGACAGGCTGTCGCCCATGCGGTCCACCACCGCCACCGGCAGCAGCCCGGCAAGGTCGCGCCAGTTCTGCCAGCGGTGGAAGCCGGTGAGATTGTCCGCCCCCATGATCCAGACGAACCGCACCTGCGGCGCCCGCGCCCGCAAGGCCGCCACCGTCTCGAACGTGTAGCGGGTGCCGAGCGATGCCTCGATGCCGGTGACATCGATGCGCGGATGGGCGGCCACCCGGCGCGCATAGGCGACCCGCTCCGCAAGGGTCGGCAGGCGGCTGTTGTCCTTCAGGGGATTGCCGGGGCTGACCAGCCACCACACCCGGTCGAGCCGCAGCCGCTTCAGCGCCAGCAGGCTCACGTCGCGATGCGCCGCATGGGCCGGGTTGAAGCTGCCGCCGAACAGCCCGACCTTCAGGCCGGGCGTGACCAGCGGCAGGCGCAGGGGATCGCGCCCCTCCCCCCCTCTGGTCATCGCCCTGTCGCCGTGATGGTCACGGGCGGGTCTGGCCCGATCCGTGGACGCGATACTTGAAGGTGGTGAGCTGCTCCGCCCCCACCGGACCGCGCGCATGCATGCGCCCGGTGGCGATGCCGATCTCCGCCCCGAACCCGAACTCGCCGCCATCGGCAAACTGGGTGGAGGCATTGTGCATCACGATGGCCGAATCCACTTCCGAGAGGAATTTCTGCGCGGCGGCGGCGTCCGTGGTGATGATGGAATCGGTGTGGTGCGACCCGTGGCTCTCGATATGGTCGATCGCCTCCTCGATCCCCTCCACCACGCGGGCGGAGATGATCGCGTCCTCATATTCCGTGTCCCAGTCCTCCGCCGTCGCCGGGCGCACGCGGGCATCGACCGCCTGTGCGGCGGCATCGCCCCGCACCTCGCAGCCGGCGTCCAGCAGCATGGTCACCAGCGGCGCCAGCATGGCATCGGCGCAGGCGCGGTCCACCAGCAGCGTCTCGGCGGCGCCGCAGATGCCGGTGCGGCGCATCTTGGCATTGAGCAGCACGGTCTTCGCCATGGCGAGGTCCGCCGCCTTGTGGATGTAGACATGCACGATGCCGTCCAGATGGGCGAAGACGGGCACCCGCGCCTCGCGCTGCACCCGGCCCACCAGCCCCTTGCCGCCGCGCGGCACGATCACGTCAAGCATGCCGCCGAGGCCGGCCAGCATGGCGCCGACCGCCGCACGGTCCGCGAACGGCACGAACTGCACCGTGTCGAGCGGCAACCCCGCCTCCGCGAGGCCCGAGACGAAAGCGGCATGGATGGCGCCGGACGACAGCAGGCTGTCCGACCCTCCGCGCAGGATCACCGCATTGCCGGCACGCACGCACAGCGCGGCCGCATCGGCGGTGACGTTGGGCCGGCTCTCATAGATGACGCCGATGACGCCCAAGGGCGTGCGCACGCGCTCGATGGTGAGGCCGTTCGGCCGGGTCCAGCGCTCGGTGACGGCGCCGACCGGGTCGGGCAGGTCCGCCACCATGTCGACGCCGGCCGCGATGCCTTCGATGCGCGCGTCATTGAGCGCGAGGCGGTCCAGGAAGGCCGCGCTCATGCCGTCGGCCTGCGCGCGGGCGAGGTCTTCGGCATTGGCGGCGAGAATGGCGGGCGCGGCCGCACGGATGGCGGCGGCGGCGGCGTGGAGGGCGCGCGTCTTCACGCCCGCATCCGCCAGCGCGAGGGCGCGGCCGGCCGCGCGGGCGCGGCGGCCGAGAGCGGCCATATAGCCCTCGATGTCCGCCGGGGCGGCCGGCGGCACGGCACGCGCCAAGGCGGTGTCTGCGGCGGCACGGGCGGTGGAGGACTGGGACATGGCTCTGCTCTCATCTGTCAGGCCGGTTTCGGCCTGATCTTCCATATCATTGCGTAACCGCCCCGCACAGGGCGGCGAGCTCAGGGCGCGCCGACCACCATGTCGTCGCGATGAACCATCTCCGCCCGTCCGGGCACGCCGAGGATGGTCTCGATCTCGGCCGTGGAGCGGCGGATGATGCGCTCGGCATGGTCGCTGTCATAGGCGACAAGGCCGCGCCCGATCTCGGCGCCGTCGGGGCCGCGCATGAGCACGGCGTCGCCCCGCTCGAACGCGCCCTCGATGCGGCTGACCCCGGCGGGCAGCAGGCTTGCGCCCCGATGCAGGGCGGCGACCGCCCCCGCATCCAGATGCAGCACGCCGCGCGGCTCCAGCGCGCCGCCGATCCACGCCTTGCGGGCACGGGCGGGGGTGGCGCCGGTAAGGAACCAGGTGCAGCGCCCGCCCTCCGCGATGGTGCGCAGCGGATTCTTGCCGTGGCCGGAGGCGATGACCATGTGGGTGCCGGCGGCGGTCGCGATCTTGCCGGCCTCGATCTTGGTGCGCATGCCGCCCCGCGACAGCTCCGAGCCCGCCGCCCCCGCCATGCCCTCGATCTCCGCGCTGATGCGCGGCACCACGGGAATGTGCTCCGCCTCCGGGTTGGTGGCCGGCGGGGCGGTGTAGAGGCCGTCAATATCGGAGAGCAGCACCAGCAGGTCGGCGCTCGCCATGGTGGCCACCCGCGCCGCGAGGCGGTCATTGTCGCCATAGCGGATCTCGGAGGTGGCGACCGTGTCATTCTCGTTGATGACCGGCACCGCCCGGTGCTCCATCAGCCGCCCGAGGGTGGAGCGGGCGTTCAGATAGCGCCGCCGTTCCTCGGTATCGCCCAGCGTCAGCAGGATCTGGCCGGCGGTGATGTCCTCATGGCCGAGCGCGGTGGCCCAGGTGCGCGCAAGCGCGATCTGCCCCACGGCGGCGGCGGCCTGGCTGTCCTCCAGCTTCAGCGGCCCCTTCGGCAGGCCGAGCACGGTGCGGCCCAGCGCGATGGCGCCGGACGACACCACCATGATCTCCTTGCCCGCGCGATGCAGGGCGCCGATGTCCTCCGCCAGCGAGGTCAGCCAGGCAAGGCGCACCTTGCCCCGGCTGGAATCCACCAGAAGGGCGGAGCCGACCTTGATGACGATGCGGCGGAAATCGGAAAGGGCGGGAATGCGGTCGGTCACGGCGCGGCTGCTTCAGGAAGACGGGGCCGTTTCGATACTCCAAGCCCATCCTCTCGGATAGTGGTGGTTCAGCGAAAAGCCGGACGGATATCGGTGCGGGCGAAGTCGTCGCCCTTGAACAGCAGCGGCAC
>NCCY01000131.1 GCA_002279855.1 Rhizobiales bacterium 12-68-15 | reverse complement strand
CCGGACACCGCCGCGCAGGTCAGGGATTCATGGATGATGGCAAGGGCACCCGCGCCGATGCCGGACGCCAGCGACAGGCCGGCGAGGAGGGGCAGTTCACGCAGGCCGAATCCCCCGCCCCGTGCCGCTTCCGGTGAGACGGAAGCCGCATGTGTGGCGCCAGAGGGGAGGGGAAGCGTCATGGCCCTCGATCCGCGCCCCGGCGGCGGGGTGAGTCCCGCCGGAAGGGCTGAACGCGACTCCTGCGCCAAGAGGGTTAGCGAAAGGTTAACGCGGCAAACCGTTGCCGCGACTCCGCTTTCTTTTCCGCAGGCCTCAGTCCGGCAAGGGCACGAGGGCGCGGATGGCGGCGTCCAGATCGCCGAAATCCGAGATCACCTGCTCCGCCCCGAGATGCGCGGCGGGCACCTCCGTATAGCCGAACGTCACCGCCACGCAGGGGACGCCGAGCGCCTTTGCGGTGGCGACGTCGGTGGCGCTGTCGCCCACCATCACCGCATGGGACACGACGCCCCCGCAGGCGGCGATGGTCTCGCGCAGGGGGCGGGGATCGGGCTTGGCGACGCCATAGGTGTCCGCGCCGGTGATGGTCGCGAAACGGCCGGTGAGGTCCAGACGGTCCAGAAGCAGGCGGGCGAGCCGTTCGGTCTTGTTGGTGCAGACGGCGAGCTTCGCCCCGCGCGCCTCAAGCCGGTCCAGAGCGGCGATGAGGCCGGGGAAGGGGCGGGAGGCATCGGCGATATGTGCGGCATAATGGTCGATGAAGCGGCGGGTGAGGCCGTCGATCTCGTCCTTGGGCAGGTGGACGCCGGCCCGCTCCAGCGCCCGCACCAGCAGCAGGCGCGCGCCGCCGCCGATCATGTTGCGGGTTTCCGTGCGGTCCACGGGCGCAACGCCGTGCTCTTTCAGGATCAGGTCCAGCGTGTCGATGAGGTCGGGAGCGCTGTCCACCAGCGTCCCGTCCAGGTCGAAGGCGATCACGAGCGGGGCGGCGGGCATGAGGGGCATCCTTTTTTGCGGACCTTTGCGTGCCGCCGTGCCTACAATCCTGCCGCTTTTGCTGTCCAGCCTTTCCGCGCGGAGGCCCGGCTGGCATCCGGCGGGTGTCGGCCGGATGCGTGACCCGCCCCTGCCGTCATCCGCTCGGGGCACGCGCTCTGTTATCGTTCCGGTGCCGGGTCCGGCTGGATCGGGCACCATCCCGGAGGAATCATGTTCGGCTCTGTCCGCCCCGTCTCGTTCCCGTCGCTCAAGGCTCCTCTCGCCGCCAGCCTCGCGCTGCTCGCGCTCGCCGTCTCCGCCGGCGGGGCCGCCGCCCAGCAGGCGCCGGACGGCGCCTTCGCATTCGCCTCGCCCCCCTCCGCGCAGGCGAACCGCGTCTATTCCGTCAACCGGCAGACCGGCGAGGTTTCCGCCTGCCAGTTCGAGCGGCCGGACGCCAGCACGGCCGGCATCACCCGCTGCTTCGCGCGCGGAGAGGGCGCCGGCCCGCAGTCCAACGGCATCTACAAGCTGGTCTCCACCGGCTTTGCCGGCGAGACCGGGGTGTTCCGGGTCAATGCCTCGACCGGCGAGATGAGCATCTGCTACGTGCGGGACATGCCGAAGACCGGCGGCGGCACGGAAGCCAAGATCCTGTGCACCCCGCCCGCCAAATGATTTCTGCCGGCTGACCTGCACCCACTGACTCGGCGCCCGCTGACTCGCGCGCCAATGGCGGTGCCCGAGGCCGGCGGCTGCGGCAGGTCCCGCAATCGTGCGGCCCGATTCCGCAAGCCCCGCCTTGCCGCTGGTGGTGCGGGAGGTTAGAGCAGTTCGAGCATTTTCTCCGCGCGGGCGCACACCCGCATGTCCTGAAGCGTGAGCCCGCCATGACCGATGCCGAAGCCCTGAAACGCCAGGCCGCAGCCCGTGCCCTCGAATATGTGGAGGACGGCATGCGGCTGGGGCTCGGCACCGGGTCCACGGCCAAGCATTTCGTGGACCTTCTGGCCGAGAAGGTGAAGGCGGGATTCAAGGTGGTGGGCGTGCCCACCTCCGAGCGCACGCGGGCGCAGGCGCTCGAGCTGGGCGTGCCGCTGGCGACCCTCGACGACTTGCCCGAACTGGACCTGTGCGTGGACGGCGCCGACGAGGTCGGCCCCGGCCTTGCCCTCATCAAGGGCGGCGGCGGGGCGCTGCTGCGCGAGAAGCTGGTGGCGAGCGCCGCCCGCGAGATGGTGGTGATCGCCGACGCGTCCAAGCATGTGGACGTGCTCGGTGCCTTCCCGCTGCCCATCGAAGTGGTGGATTTCGGCCTCGCGGCGCTGCGCCCCCGGCTCCAGCGCGCCATCGAATCCGCCGGCTGTTCCGGCCCGCTGGACCTGCGCCGTGACGCCTCCGGCGCGCCGTATCGTACCGATCAGGGCAATGTCATCCTCGACGCCCGGCTCGGCCGCATCCCGGACCCCGAGCGCCTCGGCGCCGCGCTGGATGGCGTGGTGGGTGTGGTGGAACACGGGCTGTTCCTCGGGCTGGCCCGGCGCGTGGTGCTTGCCGGCAGCGACGGCATCCGCGTGGTCGCCGCCCTTCCATGATCGAGACCCCGTATCGGGCGTTCCGCCCGCAAGACAATCAGATGGAGACCATCATGCGCCGCTCGACCGCCCGGGGCCTTGCCTTCGGAGCCCTGTTCCTCGCCCTCGCCGGCACGCCCGCTCTGGCGCAGACCGCGCCCGCGCCGGCCGCCGCCGCAAAGGCCGCCCCCTCCACCGGCGCCATGCAGGTCGCCCGCGACCTCGTGGTGGCGAATGGCGAGGCGGCCGCCTTCAACGGCGTGCTCCAGAACATCCTGGACGGCGCCGCGCTCGGCTTTCTCCAGACCAATCCGGACCTCGCCCCCCAGCTGCGCGACACGGCAGTGGCCCTGCGCCCCGAGTTCGAGAAGAAGCAGAGCGAGATCGTGGACATGATCGCGGCTGCCTATGCCAGCAACTTCACCGAGGACGAGCTGAAGCAGGCGCTCGCCTTCTACAAGACCCCGGTGGGCCAGAAGCTGGTCACGGATCGTCCCGCCATCGTGCAGCAGACCGTGCAGAGCATCCAGCAGTGGGGCGCGCGCGTGAATGCGGAAGCCATGGACCGCATCCGCGCCGAGATGAAGAAGAAGGGCCACGACCTCTGAGGCCGGCAGCCCCGGACGTCGCTCTCGCCTGAAAAGACACCCTGACGGGGGCTTCGGCCCCCGTTTTCGTGTCCGGAGCAAGCCCGTCAGGAATGCTCAGATGGCGTCCGTGCGCGGGTCGCGCGGGCCTTCGGGGGCTTCCGCCAGCGCCGCATGCAGGCTGCTGCGCGCGAGGTTGGGATTGTAGTGCGGGTCCACCAGGGTCCGCGTGTGCCACAGCGCTTCCATGCGCCGGCGCTGGGCCTTCAGCCGCTCGCGATGCGCCTTGGTGCGCCGCCGCCCGCGCGAGGCGGATTCGTGATGGATGAGGCAGGCGAACGGCGTCCACACCACCTCATAGCCCGCCCGCCGCGCCCGCAGGCACAGGTCGATGTCGTTGCAGTCCTCGGCGAAGCGCTCGGCATCCAGCGGGCCGATCCGGTCCCAGCAGGCGCGGCTGATCATCAGGCAGGCGCCGGTGACCGCGCTGACATTGACCCGGCTGGCGAGGCGGCCGAACGGGCCGGGAAGGTCCTCCGCCGCGTGGGAGAAGCCGTGGGCGGCATAGCGGAACAGGCCGACCACCACGCCCGCATGCTGGAGGGTGCGATCGGGAAACAGCAGCTTCGCCCCCACGATGCCCGTGCGCGGCGTGGAGGCCAGCGCCACCATCTCGTCCAGCCACTCCGCTTCCACCACCTCGATGTCGTTGTTCAGCAGGCAGATCACCTCGCCCCGCGCGGCGGCGACGCCGGCATTGCAGATGCGCGGATAGTTGAAGGCGCCATCGTCGCGCACCACCTGCGTCGCGGGCCAGATGGCCTTGATCTCCTCGAACAGCGCGAACGTCTCGGGCATGACCGAGGCGTTGTCCACGATGACAATCTCGAAGTCGCGATAGGCGGTCATGGCGATCAGCGAGCGCAGGGCCATGCCCAGCAGGTCCGCCCGGTCGCGGGTGGGAATGATGAGCGACACCAGCGGCCGCTCCTTCGGCGGCGTCAGGTGCGGGCGCACCCCGCCGCCGGGCAGCACATCGACGCTCGTGCCCAGCACCGATTCCACCGCTTCTGCGGTGAGGCGCGGGTCCACCGGCTCCGGTTCCGGGGCGCTGAAGGCGATGCGCGGAATGTGCAGGATGGCGCCGGGCGCGAGCGGCTCCAGCAGGCGCAGGTGGAATTCGTGCAGCGTCACCGGGCCGAGCCCGCCATGCAGCCCCCCGGCGGAGCGGAACGCGGCGGTCCGCACCGCCAGCAGCGCGCCCACATAGTCGGTGGCGCGCAGCAGATGGCGGTTATAGGCAGGCTTGAACAGGCCCGCTTCCGGCAGGCCGTCCGGGCTGGTGCGCTCCTCGTCCGTATAGGCGGCGACCGCATCGGGGTGACGCGCGAAGGCATCGCGCAGCAGGGCCACCGCATCCGGGGTGGGCAGGCCCTCATAGGGCAGCAGGCAGACCAGCCCGTCTTCCAGCCCCTCAACCTGCATGTTGATGGCCGATGCCGGGCATTCCTGCGCGTCCCGCACCGAGATGCGGGGATCGCGTGCGGCCTGGGCGGCGGCGAAGGCGGCGAGCGCCGGCGGCGCCTCTTCGGGCAGGAAGGCAATGAAGCGCCAGTTGGGGTCGCTCTGCGCCGCAAGGGCGGCGAGGCGCGCGGCGACGGCTTCCATGTCCCGTCCCAGCGGTCCCAGGAAGCACAGGCGCGGCGCGGCCCCGGCAGGCGGCACGGTGTCGAAATCGCCGACGAAGCGCGCCCGGTAGCGGCGGAAGGCGAGGGCGCGTTCCTGCCGGCGTGCGTCGGAATGCTCCAGCAGCGCGGCATGGGTCGCGCGCAGGTCCCGCGCGGCGGCGCTCGCCTCGCGCCAGCGGCGCAGCGCGGGCAGGCCGGGAAAGCGGCCGTTCAGCACCGCATGCAGCTTGAGCCCCAGTTTCGAGCGGGGATAGAGGCCGAGCCGCCCCGGCGCGGAGGCGTCGAGGGTGGCGCTGCCGGCGGGAAGGAACACGCCCTGTTCGTCGGGCGCGAGGGGGACGGTTGAAAGCGCATGGCCGCCGCCGTCGCGCACGGTCAGGGTCGCGCCGTCCTCGCCATGCCAGGCCAGAATGAAAGCATGGCCGGCGCGTGCCAGCGACAGGCGCAGGCCGGAGGGCAGGCGCGCCGACATCCGGTCGCCCGTCCACCGGCCGCGCAGCCACAACGGGCCGATGCCTGCGGCATCCAGGGAGGAGGGCGGGAAGTGGCCGGTGTCCATGCCGCCTTGAAGCATCCCAGCCCGTTTGCCGCAAGGCGGGCCAGCCGCAATGAGGCCCTGCCAAGCGGGCGGAGGGGCGCCTCATGGCTGGAAGTTTGGCCCGGAAGCCTTTAACCGGATGGTGTTGAATGCGGCGCCCGGCGCCCGGCCAGAATCGCGAGGCATCCCATGTCCGAATTCCAGGTGGACCTGTTCGTCATCGGTGGTGGGTCCGGCGGGGTGCGCGCCGCCCGCATTGCCGCCCGCCATGGCGCCAAGGTCATGCTGGCCGAGGAATATCGCATGGGCGGCACCTGCGTGATCCGGGGCTGCGTGCCGAAGAAGCTGTTCGTCTACGCCTCCCGCTTCGCGCACGATCTGGAGGACATGGCCGGCTTCGGCTGGAGCGTGTCCGATGCCCGCTTCGACTGGCCGACCCTGATCGCCAACAAGGACAAGGAAATCGCTCGGCTCGAGGGCATCTATCGCAGCAATGCCCAGTCCGCCGGGGTGGAAATCGTCAACAGCCGCGCCGTGGTGGACGGGCCGAACGCGGTGCGCGTGCTCGCCACCGGCGAGCGGATCACCGCCCGCACCATCCTGATTGCCACCGGCGCGCAGCCCGCGCTCGGCCCGGAGATTCCCGGCTGCGACCTCGCCATCACGTCCAACGAGGCGTTCCATCTGGAAACCCTGCCCCGCCGCGTGCTGGTGCAGGGCGGCGGCTATATCGCCGTCGAATTCGCCTGCATGTTCCGCGCGCTCGGCTGCGAGGTGGCCCTTGTCCAGCGCAGCGAGACGATTCTGCGCGGCTTTGACGACGAGGTGCGCGCGCACCTCACCACCGAGATGGAACGCTCCGGAATCCGCATGCTCTGCGGGCGCACGCTGACCTCCATCACCAGGGTCGAGGGCGGCAAGAGCGTCCTCCTGTCTGACGGGATGGAGATTGAGGTGGACGAGGTCATGCTCGCCATCGGCCGGGTGCCCAACACGCGCGACCTCGGGCTGGAGATCGCCGGGGTGGAGATGGACGCCATCGGCGCGGTGAAGGTGGATGGCCAGTCCCGCACCTCCGTCCCCTCCATCTATGCGGTGGGCGATGTGACCAACCGGGTGAACCTCACCCCCATCGCCATCCGCGAGGGCCATGCCTTCGCGGACACGGTGTTCGGCGGCAAGCCGTGGAGCGTGGATCATTCCATCGTGGCGACCGCCGTGTTCTCGGAGCCGGAAGTGGGCTCGGTGGGGCTGACCGAAGAGGCCGCGCGCAAGCAGGGCCGCGCGCTGGACATCTACACCTCCGCCTTCCGCCCGCTGAAGGCGACCCTCTCCGGCCGGCAGACGCGCACCTTCATGAAGCTGATCGTGGATCAGGAAACGGACAAGGTGCTGGGCGTGCATGTGGTGGGGCCGGATTCGGGCGAGATGATCCAGCTCGCGGCCGTGGCGCTCGGGCTCGGGGCCACCAAGGCGGACTTCGACCGCACCGTGGCGGTGCATCCCACGGCGGCGGAGGAACTGGTCACCATGCGCGAAAAGACACGGTGACGCGCACCGTCTGACCCTTGGTAATCTCAAGCAGGGCCTTGATTTTTTGCCCGCATGGGCGTTGGAGAAGGGCGGCGCGGCGGCCGATGCCGGTGTGCCCTCCTTCCTCATTCCGCTCCCGGAGGCGCAATTGCGCACCCTGCCGATCCTTGCCGCTCTATTGTTCGTCGCCACGCCCGTTCTGGCCGATCCCATCCTGCCCGCGCAGGACAAGACCGGCTCGCTGATGAAGTATCAGGCCCT
>NCCY01000130.1 GCA_002279855.1 Rhizobiales bacterium 12-68-15 | reverse complement strand
TGCGCGGGAGGGCGCGATCCCCTTCCGCCGGCTTGCCGACCTGCCCATCGTGCTGCCCGGCCGCCCGAACGTGCTGCGCACCGTGATGGAGCAGTTCGCCGCGCGCTGCGACACCCGCCTCGCCCCGTTCGACTGCGACAGCCTGCCGGCGATCGTGAAGCTGATCTGCCGGTCCGGACATGCGGCGGTCATGCCCCACTTCGCCTTCACGGAGGAAATGGCACGCGGCCTCATGGTGGCGCTGCCCATCGTGGACCCGACGCCCTCGTGGCGGCTGTCGGTGGTGGTCTCCCAGCGCACCATCAACCCGCGCGGCAGCGGTGCGGTGGCGCAGGTGCTCGCGGAAGTCATTGCCGCCCTCGTGCAGCAGGATGTCTGGCGCGCCCGCCTGAAGGATGCCGTGCGCGAACCCGCCGCCCCATAGGCGCCGGCGGGAGCGAAATCGCTGCCGCACAGGGATGGAAATTGCGCACGATTTGTATACGATCCACCCATCCGGGACCAAAGATACGGCACATGGCGCTCTACGATACGATCATCACCGGCGGAACCGTCGTCACGGCCTCCGACCGCATTCTCTGCGACGTCGCCATCAAGGACGGGCGCGTGGTCGCCCTCGGCACGGGCCTCACCGATGCCGCCGAGATCATCGACGCCACCGGCAAGCTGGTGCTGCCGGGCGGCGTGGACGCCCATGTCCACATCGCCCAGCCCTCCGGCGAGGGCATCGTGATGGCGGACGATTTCGAGAGCGGCACCCGCTCGGCGGCGCTTGGCGGTACCACCACCGTCATGCCCTTCTGCCTGCAGGAGAAGGGCCAGAGCCTGCGCGCCGCGCTCACCGCCTATCACGCCAAGGCCGAAGGCGAATGCCTTGTGGACGTGAGCTTCCACCTCATCATCGCCGACCCCACCGAGCAGGTTCTGGGCCAGGAACTGCCCGCGCTGGTGGAGGACGGCTACACCTCCTTCAAGATATTCATGACCTATGAGGGCCTTGCGCTGAACGACCGCGAGATCCTCGATGTCATGTCGGTGGCGCGCGACACCGGCGCGCTGGTGATGGTGCACGCCGAGAATTACGACGCCATCCGCTTCCTCACCGAACATCTGGAAAAGCGCGGCCAGACAGCCCCCCGCTTCCACGCCACCTCCCGCCCGATCGCGGTCGAGCGCGAGGCCACCCACCGCGCCATTTCGCTGGCCGAACTGGTGGACGTGCCGGTGATGATCGTGCACGTCTCCAACCGCGAGGCGATGGAACAGATCCGCTGGGCGCAGCAGAAGGGCCTGACCGTTCTGGGCGAGACCTGCACGCAATATCTCGTGCTCACCGAGAACGACCTCGACGGGCTCGGCATGGAGGGGGCGAAATATGTCTGCTCCCCGCCGCCGCGCGACACCGCCAGCCAGGAGGCCTGCTGGGAGGGCCTGCGCACCGGCGTTTTCAGCGTCTTCTCCTCCGATCACTGCCCGTTCCGCTATGACGACCCGCAGGGCAAGCTGATCCCGAAGGGGCGCAGTTCCTTCCGCTGGGTGCCGAACGGCATTCCCGGCGTCGGCGCGCGCCTGCCGGTGCTGTTCTCCGAAGGCGTCATGAAGGGCCGCATCGACCTGGAACGCTTCGTCGCGGTCACCGCCACCAATCCGGCGAAGACCTATGGCCTCTATCCCCGCAAGGGCACCATCGCGGTCGGCGCGGATGCCGACATCGCCATCTGGGACCCCGGCGTGACCCGGACCCTGACCCACGATCTGATCCGCGACGGGGCCGACTACACCCCCTATGAGGGCATCGAGATCACCGGCTGGCCGGTGCTCACCATGCTGCGCGGCAAGACCGTGGTGCGCGAGGGTGAAGTGGTCGGGCAGAAGGGGCGCGGCCAGCACCTCGCCCGCGAAAAATCCCCCTTTGCGGTCCGCCGCGAGCCGGGCACGGCATGAGCACGGGCGAGGCGGAAGAGGCCGAGGAGGCCCGCGACGCCGGCCGGAGCGGCGGCATCAACCTCTCGAACCTCGCTTATGGCGCGGTTTCCGAGATGATCCGCCGCCGCCGCCTGCGCGGCGGCGAGATGATCGTGGAGCAGCGCCTGGCGGAGACGCTGGGCATCTCCCGCACCCCCCTGCGCGAGGCGCTCCAGCGCCTCGAAGGCGAGGGCCTCGTGGTGAAGGGCACCGGGCGCTCCTACATGGTGCGCAACGTGGACCTGAAGGAATATCTGCAAAGCCTGAAGGTGCGGGAAATCCTGGAGCCGGAGGCCGCAGCGCTCGCCGCAGGCCGCATCCCGCGCGGCGAGCTGGCGCAGGTCCGGGCCGAGATCAACACCCTGCGTACCGCCGTGCCCTACCACACCGATGCCCACTGGCGCTCGGACGACAATCTGCACGAAATCTATGCCCGCCACTGCGGCAATGACGTGCTCGCCGCCATGATCCGCTCGCTGCGTGTCACCACCCGGCTGTTCGAGATCGCCCGCCTCGCCGACCGGCTGGAAGCGGATTCGGCCGAGCACCTGCTCATCGTGGAAGCGCTGGAGCAGGACGATTCCAAGGCCGCACGCCGCGCCGTGCAGAACCATCTGCGCAGCCTCGGCAAGGACACGCTCGCGAGCGTGCGCTGAGCGTCAGGACGGGCGGGCGAAGCGGACCACGCCGATGCCGCTGGCCGCCACCAGCAGCGCGCCGGCAAGCGCATGGGGCGTCGGCCATTCGTCGAACAGCACGAAGCCCAGAACCATCGCCCAGATGATCTGGGAATAGACCAGCGGCGAGACCATGGCGGTCGGCGCCCGGCGGAACGCCCCCGCCATGAGCAGGTGGCCGCAGGTGCCGGCCAGCCCGCCGGCCACCAGCAGGCCCCAGGCATGGGCATCCATGGGCGCGAAGGCGACCAGCCCCACCGCGCTGGTGACCACCGCGCCGATGCCCGCCCACAGCACCAGCGACAGCGCCCCCTCGCGCTGCCCGGCATAGCGGGTGAGCACATAAAACACCGCATTGGCCGCCGCCTGCGCCAGTGGATAGAGCATGGCGAAGGAGATGGCGCCCGCCGGATCGAGCGCGACGAGCACGCCCGCAAACCCCACCGCCATGCACACCCACTGCGCCGCGCGCGGCCGCTCGCCGAGGAAGACGAGGGCGAGCAGCGTCGCCATCAGCGGCGCGGAAAAGGTCAGCGCATAGGTCTGCGCCATGGTCAGGTGGGTCAGCGCCAGGGTGATGAACACCGTGGTGATGGAAAGGCACGCCCCGCGGACCAGATGCAGCCATGGCTGCGGGGTCCGCAGGGCCTGCGGCGCGCTGGCGCGCACCACCACCAGCAGCACCGCCACCTGCACCAAATTGCGGAAGAAGACCAGCGGCCCGATGGGGTGGGCCGCGCCCAGATGCTTCAGCACGGAATCAAGCAGCGTCAGGCACAGCATGGCGCCGAGCATCATCGGCACCGCGAGCCACGAGGCCGCGCGGACGCCCCCTTTCCCCACGTCCTGCGCCATGGTCAGTGGCGCAGGATCTTGGAGACGAAATCCTGCGTGCGCGCCTCCACCGGCGCATCGAAGATCTGCGCCGGCGCGCCGGTCTCCACGATCCGCCCGCCCGCCATGAACACCACGCGGGACGCCACTTCGCGGATGAAGGCCATCTCGTGGGAGACAATGAGCATGGTCATGCCCTCCTTCGCTAGCAGGCGGATGGTGTCCAGCACCTCCGACACCAGCTCGGGATCGAGCGCTGCGGTCACCTCGTCCAGCAGCAGGATTTCCGGGTGCAGGGCGAGGGCGCGGACGATCGCCACGCGCTGCTGCTGCCCGCCGGACAGTTCATCGGGATAGCGCTTCAGCTTGTCGCCGAGACCCACCTTGGCCAGCAGCGCGCGCGCCTCCTCCTCCACCTCGCGGCGGGGACGCTTCTTGATCTTCACCGGCGCCACGCAGACATTTTCCAGCACGCTCATGTTCTGGAACAGGTTGTATTGCTGGAACACGATGGCGATGCGCTCGCGCAGGCGGCGCACCTGTGCGGCGTCGGCATAGTTCACGGCCGTGCCGTCCAGCTTCACGGTGCCGCCCACCGGCGGCAGCAGGCCCATCAGCACGCGCAGGATGGTGCTCTTGCCCGAGCCGGAGGGACCGATGAGGCCGATCACATCCGCCCGGCCGACCGTCAGGTCGATGCCGGAGAGGACGGTGTGTTCGCCGTAGCGGGCTTCAAGCCCGGTGATGTCGAGATGATGCAAGTCGAGCCTCCAGCAGCGTGCCGAGGCGCGCCAAAGGATAGGAGATGGCGAAATAGACGATGAGGATCACGCCGAAGCTGAGCGCGGCGGAGAACCCCTTGTTGTTGAGCACCTTGCCCACATAGGTCAGCTCGATGACGCCGATCTGCGAGGCGAGGGCCGTGTCCTTGATGAACATGACGAAATAGCCGAAGGCCGGCGGCAGCACGATGCGCCAGGCCTGCGGCAGGATCACCAGCCGGATGGTGTCCAGCAGCGAGAAGTTCATGGTCGCGGCGGCTTCCCACTGGTTCTGGTGCACGGACCGGAACCCGCCGCGGATGATCTCGGCGAGGAAGGCGCCCGCGATCACCGTCACCGACACCGCCGCCACCACGAACAGCGGAATGTCGAAGCCTGTCGCCTGGAAGGCGAAGAAGCACAGCATCAGCGTGACCAGGAAGGGCACGCGGCGGAACACCTCGGTGAACAGCAAGGCGAGGATGCGCAGCGGCCGCAGCCACGGGCTCCGCGTCACCCGCGTCACCGCCAGCGCCAGCCCGATGAGCGTGCCGAGAATGCAGCCGAGCGCGGAGAGGCCCAGCGTCATCCCCGCCGCCTTGGCGATGAAGATGAAGTTGTAATAGGTGGCGAAGCGCGGCCACTCCTCGACGATCTGGCTCCACATCAGATCAGCTCCGTCCGGGCGCGGAACACCGCGCGCCCCAGCAGCGCAAGCCCCACCGAGGCCGCAAGGGTGAGCACCACATAGATGCCGGCCGTCACCGAGAAGATCTCGATGGAGCGGAAGGTCTGCGCATTGATGTTGAAGGCTTCGCCGGTGAGTTCCTCGACGCCGAACACGGCGGCCATGGAGGTGCCGAGCGTGACGATGATGAACTGGTTGGACAGCGGGGGAAACAGCACCCGCGCCACATGGGGCAGGATCACGTAGCGGATCTGCTGGATGCGGGAGAAGCCCATCACCTCCGCCGCTTCCATCTCCGAGGCGCGGCGGCTCTCGAAGCCCGCGCGCTGGATCTCGGTGAGATATGCGCCCGCATTCAGCGTCATGCCGATGACCACCGCCATGAACGAGGACAACAGGATTCCCATGTCCGGCAGGGCGAAATAGAGGAAGTAGATCTGCACCAGCTGCGGCGTATTGGTGAAGAACACCACATACAGGCCGACGATGCGCGCAAGCCAGCGCGGCCCGAAGGATCGCACCCCCGCGCAGACCGTGCCGATGAGAAGCCCGCCGCAAAAGGCGAGCACCGCGATCTGCAGCGAGACCACGGCGCCCTCCAGGAGGCGGGGGAGAAACGGCCAGATCTGGCCGAACTGCAAGGTGTAGGACATGGGACCGCGTCAGCAGGATGGAAGGGCCGGCCGGCGACACCCGCCGGCCCGAAGTCTGTGGCTCAGAAGAAGGGCTGCGCGCCGACCGGCTTGATCATGTCCATGCCGAACCACTTCTTCCACAGCTCCTGGGTCTTGCCCTTGCGGTAGAGCTCGAAGATGGCGACGTTCAGCCAGTCCTTCAGGCCGGGCGAGTTCTTGGCAACACCGAGGGCGCAATAATAGACGTCGATGGGGGTCTCGACGATCTTCCATTCCACCTTGTGCTTGGCCATGTGCTCGCCCATGAAGTCGATCACGTCGATCATGGCCGTGCCCCGGCCCTGCGCCAGCGCGCGCACCGCGTCGGGATAATTGTCCAGCAGCGTCACCTTGGCGTTCTTCAGGTTCTCCTCGATGAACTTCACCGGGGTGGACCCGCGCACCTGCACGAAGGTCACGGACGCGTCGTCGAGCTGCTTCCAGTCGGTGTAGGGCTTGTCCTTGGTGGTGAGCACGCCCAGCACCTCGGTGTGCACCGGCACGGTGAAGTCGATCACCTTGGCGCGCTCCGGATTGCGCGTCATGGCGCCCATCACGAAGTCGATCTTGCCGGAGACCACGAAGGGAATGCGGTCGGGCGAGCCCACCTGCACCACTTCAAGCTTCACGCCCAGCAGCTTGGCGATCTCGGTGGCGTAGTCCACGTCGAAACCGACGATCTCGTTCTTGTCGTCGAACTTGCCCAGCGGCGGCAGGGTCGGATTGACGCCGACGCGGATGGTTCCGGACTTGATGATCTCATCCAGCGAGCGCGCCTGCGCCGCCTGCGGCAACAGCGCCCCGGCAAGCGTCGCCGCGATCGCGCCGGCTGCAAACAAAGACTTCAGCATATCTGCTCTCCAACCTCTGGATCTTCGGCCGGTGCCGCCTGTCCCGCGACATCCCATTGCCAAACGGTGGACAATTTGTATACAAATCCGGCATATGTAAAGTCCAAATCACGAGGCCCTCCGGGGATTCGTGGACGCAGAACGAGCACCGGATGACCGCAGGACCATTGGGCGGAACACAGGACCTTCGCCCCACGGTGACCATCACCGTGGACGGCGCGCCGCTGCACGCCCGCGACGGGGAGATGCTGACCACCGCGCTCGCGCGCCAGGGGCTCCTGAGGCTGCGCCTGAGCCCGAGCGGCGGGACGCCGCGCGGGGGATTCTGCCTCATGGGCGTGTGCCAGGAATGCGCGCTGCATGTGGACGGCACCATCCGTCAGGCCTGCCTGACGCCGGTCGCGGATGGCATGAGCGTCGAGCGGCGGGGGGTGCTGTGACCCACGATGTCATCGTCCTTGGCGCCGGTCCCGCCGGCGTGAACGCCGCCCTTGCCGCCGCAGAAGCCGGCCTGAAGGTCGTGCTGTTCGACCAGCAGGCGCAGGCTGGCGGACAGGTCTGGCGCGCGCCCCTGCCCGGCCTCCACATGCCTCCCTCTCCGGAGCTTGCGAGCGGCGACGCGCTGCGCGCCCGGCTCGGCGGGACGGCCGTGGAGTGCCGGTTCGGTCGCACCATCTGGTCGGTGGGCGGCCATTTCCGCGTGGATGCGGTCGGCTCCGCCGGCAATGACAGCGCGCAGGCCCCGCGCCTCGTCGCCGCCACCGGCGCGCACGAGCGCATCGTGCCGTTTCCCGGCTGGACCTTGCCGGGCGTGA
>NCCY01000129.1 GCA_002279855.1 Rhizobiales bacterium 12-68-15 | reverse complement strand
CTTGCCCCCGCTCCCCTTGCCTTCGGGACCGCACCGTCGCGCGCCCGTTCCCGTGGTCCCGGAGACACTGCATGCCCGTGAAAAAGGCCCGCCGCCCCGCGCCGGGCGGACTGTCGGTCGTGGATGGCGTCGCCTTCATGGTGGGCATCATCTTCGGCATCGGCATCTTCAAGACGCCCCCGCTGGTGGCCGCCAATGTGGGCGGGGAGGCGGCGTTCGTGGGCGCCTGGCTGCTGGGCGGCATCGTCACGCTCGCCGGTGCCCTGTGCTATGCGGAGCTTGCCGCCGCCCATCCGGACCGGGGCGGCGAATATCATTTCCTCTCGCGGGCCTATGGCCGGCCGCTGGCCGTGCTGTTCGCCTGGGCACGGGGCATGGTGATCCAGACCGGCGCCATCGCCGCCGTCGCCTTCGTCTATGGCGATTACGCACAGGCCATCCTGCCGCTGGGCTCATATGGCGCCGCCCTCCATGCCGGCCTCATGGTCGTCGCCCTGACCGCGCTCAACATGGCCGGCACGCGGCGGTCCAGCCTCAGCCAGCGCCTGTTCACCCTCCTCACGCTGCTTGCCATCGCCATCGTCGCGGCGGCGGGCTTCCTGGTGGAGGCGGGGACGGTCCAGCCCGCGACCACGGCGGGGGCGCACGGCTCGGCGGCGTTCGGCATGGCCATGGTGCTGGTGCTCCTCACCTATGGCGGCTGGAGCGAGGCGGCCTATCTCTCCGGCGAGATGCAGGATGTCGGGCGCACCATCAAGCGCACCCTCATCATCGGCACGGTGACGGTGGTTCTGGTCTACGGGCTGTTCAACCTCGCCTTGCTGAACGCATTCGGGCTGGAGGGGCTGCGGGCCTCGCAGGCGCCCGCGGCCGACCTCATGGGCGCGCTGTTCGGCCAGCCCGGCGAGGCGGTGCTTGCGCTGGCGGTCTGCATCATGGCGGTGAGCACCCTCAATGCCACGGTCGCCACCGGCGCGCGGGCCTTCCATGCGCTCGGTGCCGATGTGCCCGTCCTCGGCTTCCTCAGCCGGGCGGACCTGCGGACCAGTGCGCCGGTCGCCGCCCTCGCCCTGCAGGGCGGGCTGGCGCTGATGCTGATCCTGTTCGGCTCGCTGACACGGGACGGCTTCCAGGCCATGGTGGATTTCACGGCGCCGGTCTTCTGGGGCTTCCTGCTGCTGGTCAGCCTGTCGCTGTTCCTGTTCCGCACCCGCGAGCCCGACCGCACGCGCCCGTTCCGCGTGCCGCTCTATCCGGCGACGCCCATCCTGTTCTCGCTGGCCTGCGCCGGTCTGCTCTATGCGAGCCTTGCCTATACCGGCACGGGGGCGCTGGTGGGTCTCGGCGTGGTGCTGGCGGGACTGCCGCTTCTGCTGTTCATCCGCCGCCCGCCGGACGGGGAAGACCTCGCCCTGCGCGCGCCGGCGGAATGAGCGGCCTCACTCGCCGCCGAGATTGAGTTCCGCGCGCAGCCGGGCGCGGAGCATGTCGATGGGATGGCGGCGGCCTTCCTGCTCCACATGCCAGAAGGTCCAGCCGTTGCAGGCCTCCGCCCCCTGCGCCAGCGCGCCGATGCGGTGGATGGAGCCGACCGTGGGGGTCTGGTTGTTGACGATGGCGATGGTGCCGTCCGCCCGCACCACCGCGCGGACATGGCCCTTGGCGTCGGTGAGTTCAGCGCCGGGCGTCACGAGGCCCCGCTCCACCAGAACGGAGAAGGCGACGCGGGGCGCCTCGCGGGCGCTGGGCGGCGCGGAAAGCGCGGCTTCGGGCAAAGGCTCGACCGCATCCACCCGGCGCCGGGCGGCGTCGGCATAGGCGGGGTCGCGTTCAAGACCGATGAAGTGGCGCCGCAGCCGCTTGGCGACCGCCGCCGTGGTCCCGGAGCCGAGGAAGGGATCGAGCACCACGTCGCCGGGCCGGGAGGCCGAGAGCAGGATGCGGGCGAGCAGCGCCTCGGGCTTCTGGGTGGGGTGGACCTTGCGGCCGTCCGCATCCTTCAGCCGTTCCTGCCCGGTGCAGAGCGGGATCAGCCAGTCGGAGCGCACCTGCACATCCTCGTTGCCGCCCTTCAGGGTCTCGTAATTGAACACATAGCCCTTGGCGCCCGGCTCGCGTGCGGCCCAGATCAGCGTCTCGTGCGCATTGGTGAAGCGCCGGCCGCGAAAATTGGGCATGGGATTGGCCTTGCGCCAGATCACGTCATTGAGGATCCAGAAGCCCAGGTCCTGCAGCGCCGTGCCGACGCGGAAGATGTTGTGATAGGAGCCGATCACCCACATGGTCGCGGTGGGCTTCATCACCCGGCGCACGGCGGCGAGCCAGTCGCGGGTGAAGGCGTCATAGGCGGCAAAGCTCTCGAATTGGTCCCACGCATCATCCACCGCATCCACGCGGCTTTCGTCGGGGCGCTTCAGTTCTCCCTGGAGCTGGAGATTGTAGGGCGGATCGGCGAACACCAGATCGACGCTGGCGGGCGGCAGCGCATTCAGGGATGCGATGCAGTCGCCCAGGATAATCCGGTCCAGTTCGGGCCGGGAGACGGCGGACCTGGCATCCGCCGAGGCGCCGGAAAGGCGGGGCGCCCGGACGGGCGCCCCCTTACGCACCACACTCATGAGACGCAACCCTTACGCAACGCTTACATGCCCTTGAGTGTGGGTCGCGCGGGTAAAGGTGAGGTGAACGCCACCAAAAAAAGGCCGCGTTTCAGTCTTCCAAAGTCAGTCTTTGACGTTTCAGCTCTCCATGCCCAGCCGCACGCGGCGCGCGCGTTCGGCCTCCGGCGGCGGCTCCAGCGCGAACGAGCCGGTGGTGACCGCTCCCGCGCGCTCATAGACGCCCATCACCACGCCATTGGCGGCCGTGCGGCCAGCGGTGAGGCGCAGGGCGGCGGGCACCGTGCCCTCGCCGAACAGCCGCTTGCCCCGCCCCAGAACCAGCGGGAACACCAGCAGGCGGAATGTGTCGATCAGGTCATTGGCGAGAAGGGCCTGCACCAGCACGCTGCTGCCCTGGATCAGCAGGTCCGGCCCGGTGCCGGCCTTCAGCCGCCGCACCGCAGCGACCACATCCGGCCCGAGCGGCACCGAATTGGCCCAGTCGAGCGGTGTGTCCGGCCCGGCGGCCACATGCTTGGTGACGCGATCGAACAGCGCGCCCATGGGGTCGTCGGCGCCCACATGGGGCCAGTGGGCGGCGAAGATCTCGTAGGTGCGGCGGCCGAGCAGCAGGTCGAAGGGCTGCGAGAAGGTCTCGTCGAGGAAGGCGCCCATCTCGGCCGCCCCCGCGCCATCCCAATAGGGGGCGGTCCAGCCCCCCGCCTCGAAGCCGTCCGCAGGGTCTTCCTCCGGCCCGCCGGGGGCCTGCATCACGCCGTCGAGGCTGATGAAGGCGGTGATGACGATCTGGCGCATGGCCGTATCCTTCCTGGTCGCTGACGGAGCAAGGACGGGCAGGGCGGCGGCGATCCGACAGGCGCGGGGAATTTTCGCCGCTACAGGCTCCGGTCGTCGCGGGGGCTGTCGATGTCGAGGCTGACGCTGCCCTCGCCGATGGCGGTGATGCCCATGACCATGGCCTTGCGATGCAGCACTTCCGGCAGGGGCGTGCCGAGCGGAAGCGCTCCGCATTCCTTCACCAGTTCGTTCACCAGCCGCACCAGAGTCGCGGTGGCCTGGTCGTGGGAGGAATGGCGGATGACGGCGCCTCTGGACATGTCGATCTGGTCACCCGGCAGGGCGAAGGACAGCTTGACGCCACGGGCAGCGAAATTGTCGCTCTGGAGCACCAGTTCGTCGGGATTGACCTCCACCAGCACCACGCCATAGCGCCCGTACACATCGATGAGCGTGCCGTCGCCGCGCGCGTTCATCATGCTCTCTTCGCAGATGCCGAAGCCGTAGCGCACGCCTTCCTCGGCGCAGGCGACGATGAGCCGGCCGAGGCGCCGGGAGGAGAACAGGTTCTGGTCCACGATGCCGCTGCCGAAGAAGCCGACGCCCTCCTGCAGCACCAGCCCGTGATGGCCGGTGTCGGTGGAGACGCCGAAGCGGAACGCCTCGTGGGAACTGCCGCCGGCAATCATGAAGCGCGAGAGGGCGGAGGCCGCGCCCGACGCGCCGATGATCGCCGCGCCATTGGCATGGGCGCGGGCGAGGGCCAGCAGGACGGGGGTTTCCTCGCCCCGATAGAGCAGCGTTTCCACCAGCCGCACCTGGTTGCCGCCGGGCAGGAAGATGGTCTTCAGCCCGGCAATGCGCTCCACCAGCTCCGCGTCGCGGCCGCAATGCTCCACATTGTCGATGGTGACGCCGAGATCGATGCCGGTGCGCCCCTGCCCGGCGAGGCGGCGGATGATGGAGGCGGCGGTCTCGCGCGGTTCGGCGGAGGCGGCGGCGAGGATGCCGATGTCGCCCTCGCAATGGGCCAGCATCTCCCGCAGCATCTCGCCATGCCCCTGCGTGGGGGACGAGCCCAGCAGCAGCAGGCGGGAGCCGGCGCCGGGCTTCACGCCGTAATCGCGCTGGAGATGGGTGGCGCGGTTGGCGAGGCGGGCCGCGCTCAGCTTCTCGCTCATCACGTTGGCGCGGTAATTCAGCGCCGTCATGCGGAAGCCGTTCTCTGTGAGGGCCACCAGATTGCGCGAATGGCCGCGCACCCGCTCCAGCTCCACGGTGACCGCCAGCGAACTCTTCAGGTCCACGGTGCCCGCGCGGTCGGCGGAATAAACCTGGGCATCGCCCAGCACCAGCCGGCCGAGCAGGTCGTAGAGCGTATAGGCGCCGAACACGTTGCGCTGGGAGCGGGCGGGGGCGCGATAGGCGATCTCGGATGCCCGCACCCGCCGCTTGCCATGGCCGGGGATCGCCTTCATGCGGGCGAGATCGATCTCGTCGCCGGTGTCGAGATAGGAAAACCGGATGTCCTGAAAGGTGCGCCCGCGCGGGTCGAACTGCGCGTCCGCCATGTCGAGGACGATCATGCCGTATTCGCCGATGACCCGGCCGCGCCGGCCATTGACGAACAGGGCGGTGTTCTCGTCGATGCCGAAGCCGCGCCGGGCGCCCGCGCTGGCCATGGCGACGATCAGCCGGCCGAGGCGCCCGCGCTTGATGAAATGCTGGTCGATGACGCCGAAGGGGAAGAAGTCCAGCCCCTCGCCCAGCAGCATGCCGGGCTTTTCGGGATCGTCGGTGACGCCATGCACCACCGCGTCGAGCGACGTGCCGCCGACGATCATCACCTTCGACATCATGGCCGCGCCGGCACTGGAGCCGGCCACCAGCCCGCCGGCCGCATTGGCGGCGCGGATGGCGGCGAGCACCGGGCTCTCCACGCCGCCCGGCGCCAGGGTCTCGACGATGGTGGTCTGGTTGCCGCCGGTGAAATAGACGCTGCCGAACCGGGTCACCTGCGCGGCATTGGCGGCATCCTGCGCGGCCGCCGCCGCGCCCGGCCCGTAGACCGGCGACAGCTCCGCCTCGAAGCCGTAGGAGCGGAAGACTTGGACGGTCTCGACACCCACCTCCTCCGGCTCGCCCGAGGCGGTGGGGAAGACAAGGATGCGCCCGCCGGAAAGCCGGTGCATCTCGCCATAGATGTCCGCGTTCCCGTCCTCCAGCCGCCCGCCGATCACGGCGAGCCGGCGCTGCGGCTCGTCGCGGAGCGTGAACCAGTCAGAAAAGGACATGGAGGGCCCGCTTATTCAACCGGAGCGATCATGACACCGCGCTCGTCGGTGACAAGGCGGAAGCCCTCCGGCACGTCGAAGGCGATCTGAAGCGGGCGGGCGGCGGCCTCTTCCGCCTGCGCGACGCCGTCCGGCTTGAAGTAGATGATCTTCTTCCAGCAGGCGGTGATGGCGTCGCAGAAGACGAGGACGAGGTCTTCCCGCCGCGCGAGGGCAAGGGCGGTGTCCAGCGCCGCCAGTTCCTCGGGCACGATCATGATCTGGTCGTCCGGCACGCCGAACCCGCGCAGGGCCTCCCGCATCAGGTCGGGAATCTCGGTCGGCCCGCGCCCGCGCAGATTGTCGTCGCGGTGGCAGATATAGAGGTCGAACTTGCCGGCCACCTTCTGCGCGATGGCGGTGACGTCCTCGTTGCGCCGGTCGCCGGGACAGGTGACGCAGACGATGCGCTTGCCGCGCGGCTTCAGCCGCTCCACCAGGTCCACCATGGCGCCGACGGCGGCCTCGTTGTGCCCGTAATCGAGGATCACGCGGAAACCGTGCTCGTCGAACACGTTCATGCGGCCGGGGGACTGGAAGAAGGTGTTGTCGAAGGTGCGCAGGCCGTTGCGGATCTGGTCCAGCGTCTTGCCCAGTGCATAGGCCATGGCCGCTGCGAACATGGCATTCTCCACATTGTGGAGCGCCTTGCCCTCGATGGTGGCGGGGATGAGGTGGGTCCAGATGAGCGGGATCTGGGTGCCGTTGTCATAGATGACGATCTGGTCGCCGTTCAGCCCCTCTTCCAGCACGATGGCGCGCTTGCCGAGGCGGATGTGCTCGCGCACCAGTTCGTGGTGCGGGTTGCGCGTCACATACATCAGGTGCGTGGCCGTGGTGTAGGACGCCATCTTGAGCGTGTGCTCGTTGTCGGCATTGAGCACCGCCGTGTCGCGGGCGACCTCCACCACCACGCGCTTGACGCTGGCCAGCTCATCCACCGTGTCCACGCCACCGAGGCCGAGATGGTCGGAGGTGACGTTCAGCACCGCGCCCACGTCGCAATACATGTAGCCGAGCCCCGAGCGCACGATGCCGCCGCGCGCCGTCTCCAGCACCGCGATGTCCACGGTGGGATCGCGCAGCACCATCTTGGCGGAGACCGGGCCGGTCATGTCGCCCTTCACGGTGACGTTGCCGTCGATATAGACCGCATCGGTGGAGGTCTGCCCCACCACATGGCCGGCCATCTTGAGGATGTGGGCCAGCATGCGCGAGCAGGTGGTCTTGCCGTTGGTGCCGGTGAGCGCCGCGATCGGGATGCGGCTCTGGCTGCCCGGCGGGAACAGCATCTCCATCACCTTGCCGCCAACGTCCCGCGGCTTGCCCTCGGAGGGGGAGATGTGCATGCGCAGGCCGGGCCCCGCATTGATCTCGCAGATCGCCCCGCCGGTGTCGCGATAGGACTGGGTGATGTCGGAGGTGAGGAAGTCCACCGCGCCGAGGTCGAGGCCCACCGCCATGATGGCGCGCTCGGCCATCAGCTTGTTGTCGGGATGGATGATGTCGGTGACGTCCACGGCGGTGCCGCCGGTGGAGATCCTCCAGCAGGCGGAAGGCCTGCTCGTCCAGCTCCAGACGGGTCAAAACATTGTCGTGCCCGACGCCCCGGCGCGGGTCCTGGTTCACGATCTCCACCAGCGCGGCGATGGTGTTCGTGCCGTCGCCCACCACATGGCCGGGCACACGCTTGGCGGCGGCCTCCAGCTTGCCGTTGACCACCAGCAGGCGGTGGTCGTCGCCGGTAATCATGCTCTCCACCAGCACGGCGGAGCCTTCCTCGTCGGCGATGGCGAAGGCGCGCTCGGCCTCCTCGTCGCTGGTGACGTTGACGGTGACGCCGCGCCCGTGATTGCCGTCCAGCGGCTTCACCACCACCGGGAAGCCGATCCGCCGCGCCGCCGAGACCGCCTCGTCCGCGTCATAGACCACCCGCTGCTGCGGCACGGGCAGGCCGAGATCGGCGAGGATCTTGTTGCACACGCCCTTGTCGGAGGCGATCTCCACGGCGATGTGGGAGGTCATGGAGGTCAGCGCGGCCTCGATGCGCTTCTGGAACTTGCCCTGGCCCACCTGGATGAGGCTCTGGTCGTTGAGCCGCACCCACGGGATGTCGCGCTCCTCCGCCGCCTTCACCAGCGCCAGCGCCGAGGGGCCGAGCGAGCGCTTCTGCGCGAACCGCAGGAAGCGGTCCAGCTCGTCCTCAAGGTCGTAGGGCTCGTCATCGGAGCGGCGGGGGGCGATCAGTTCGATGATGAGGTCGCAGGCGAGATCGCCGGCCTCGATGCCGATCTCGTCCGATTCATAGCCGTAAAGCACCTCCACCTCGTCCGTGCCGGGCACGGGGATGGCCTTGGCAAACGGGGTCGGTGCGCCGGCGAGGCGCTGGAGGTTCAGCGCCACGCGGGCGATCAGCTCGCCGAGCCCGCACTCGGGGGCGGTCCGCGCCCAGTCCACGAAGGAGGTCCCGTCGTCGCGGGTGTCGGTGCCGAGGGAGGGGATGGCCTTGACCAGCGTGTCCAGCACCTCCGGCCCATAGCTCGCGACCGAGGCGCCGGAGCGGCTCCGCAGGTCGATGGTCAGCCGGATCAGCGGGACCTTGGCATAGGAGTTGGGGCCGACATAGGCGGCGGTCGAAATGATGTCCATCTGGCGTCCCCAGCGATCCGGCGCAGCCGGTCCCCGCATCTGGAAGGTTGTCCCGGACGTCGGAAGCTTCAGCGGAGGTCACGTCCACCGGCGCACGCGCAGCCATGCTGCGGTGCAATAAACCGGCTGTTTACCGCCTGCGGTCCGGCCTCCGGATGGCGCCTGGCGGGCGCCTGCCGGAAAACCGGAAGAGAGACGGGACGTTTCACCCCCGAAAAAAATCCCGAGCCGAAATGAGCCTAGACCCAATTCAGCCGGGCAAGCAATATCCCCCCGGAAGGCCGCGACCCGGCGAGGAGGGATCCTGCCGGGGCGCCGCGCATTTGTTGCGGTGCAAAAATCGCGGGCGGGGGCAGGCTATGAGCGTTTATGAGGCAATTGCCGCACATCGTGCCGCGGTACCGCTTGCGGCGGACGGCGAGGGGGAGGGCGCGCCCTCCGTCACGGTTTTGCGGTTCGGAACACCCGGCGCGCGGCCCAAGGCCTATCTGCAGGCGGGACTGCATGCGGATGAATTTCCGGGCATGCTGGCGCTGCGCCACCTTGCCGCAGAACTGGCCGTGGCCGATGCGGAGGGGCGCATCACGGGCGAGGTGGTGGTTGTGCCGCAGGCCAATCCCGTCGGCCTCACCCAGCAGAAATTCGGCTGGCTCCAGGGCCGGTTCGAGGACGCGAGCGGCGTCAATTTCAACCGGGACTATCCCGATCTCGCGGCGTTGGCCGGTCCCCGCCTTGAAGGCCGGCTCGGGCCGGACGCCGCGGCCAACGTGGCCGCCATCCGCGCCGCCATGGGCGAGGTTCTCGACGAACTGCCCGCGCCGGACCGGCTCACGGCCCTGCGCCGCGCCTTGATGCGCCTCGCTTTCGATGCGGACATCATGCTGGACCTGCATGCCGACAACGAGGCGCTGCTGCATCTCTATATCGGCACGCCCCTCTGGCCGGACGCGCAGGATCTGGCGGCGGAGATCGATGCCCGCGCGGTGCTGCTGGCCGAGGTCTCCGGCGGGAATCCCTTCGACGAGGCCTGCGGCGGCCCGTGGTGGGCGCTGGCCAAGGCCTATCCCGATTGCCCGATCCCGCCCGCCTGCCTCTCCGCCACCGTGGAGCTGCGCTCCAATGACGACGTGGATGACGGGCTCGCCCGCGACGATGCCGCCGCCCTGATGCGGGTGCTGCAGCGGCGCGGCGTGGTGGCGGGCGAGCCCGGCGCCTTGCCCCGCCTCACCTGCGAGGGGACGCCGCTCGACGCCATGCAGCAGGTGCGCGCCACCGCGACGGGGCTTGTCGCCTATCGGGCGCGGCTTGGCGACCGGCTGCGGGCGGGCGACGTGATCGCGGAGATCATTGATCCCCTCGGCCCCGCCGTGCCGGTGCACGCCACCACGGACGGCCTGCTGTTCGCCCGCCACAGCCAGACCTATGCATGGCCCGGCAAGGTGATCGCCAAGGTTGCGGGCGCGGTGACGCTGCCGGATCGCACCGGACTGCTTTTGAACGATTGAGGCGATAACGTGCCGCATCGCGACTTTTTTGTGGCACGTTGATTGCTGGGTTCGGATCTCCGGCACGGCCGGATCGCGGGGCAACAAGACCAACAGGCAACAGGAAGGACGGGGCTGTCCATGAGTTCCAATTCTCTCGCGCGGGCGCTCATGCGCTGCAAGCCGGTGACGGCCTTGGTTGACGAACATGGTGGCGGCAAGGGGCATCTGTCCCGCTCCATCGGCCTGTTCCAGCTCACCATGCTCGGGGTGGGCGCCACCATCGGCACCGGCATCTTCGTCGCGTTGACCGCCGCCGTGCCCGAGGCCGGCCCGGCCGTGGTGGTGTCCTTCATCATCGCGGGCATCACGGCGGCGCTGACCGCCCTGTGCTATGCGGAGATCGCCTCCACCATTCCGGTCTCCGGCTCCTCCTATTCCTATGCCTATGCCACCATGGGCGAATTCATCGCCTATATCGTCGGCGCCTGCCTGCTGCTGGAATATGCCGTGTCCGCCTCCGCCATTGCGGTGGGCTGGGGGCAGTATCTGAACCAGCTCATGGGTAACCTCACCGGCTGGCAGATGCCGGACGCCATCAGCCAGCCGCCGGGCGCCGGGGGCTATTTCAACCTGCCGGCCATCGTGCTGGTGGCCATGTGCGCCTCCCTGCTCATCAAGGGCGCGCGGGAATCCACCACCATCAACGCCGTGCTGGTGGTGGTGAAGCTGGCGGTGCTGGCGCTGTTCGTCGTCATCGCCTTCAGCGCCTTCCATGTGGAAAATCTCGAACCCTTCACCCCGAAGGGCTGGCTGGGCGTCGGGGCGGCGGCCTCCACCATCTTCTTCTCCTATATCGGCATCGACGCCATCTCGACCGCCGGCGAGGAGGTCAAGAACCCGCGCAAGACGCTGCCGCTGGGCATCATCCTCTCGCTGGTGCTGGTGACGCTGGCCTATGTGCTGGTCGCCTTCGCCGCCGTGGGCGCGCAGAAATGGACCGAGTTCGCCGGGCAGGACGCGGGCCTTGCGGTGATCCTCCAGAACATCACCGGCTCGGCCTGGCCGTCCGTCCTGCTCAGCATCGGCGCGATCATCTCCATCTTCTCGGTGACGCTGGTGGTGATGTACGGCCAGACGCGCATCCTGTTCGCCATGAGCCGCGACGGCCTGCTGCCGAAGATGTTCCAGAAGGTCGATCCCAAGACCATGACCCCGGTGGCCAACACCTATATCGTCGCGGTGTTCATCGCGACGCTGGCCGCGCTGATCCCGCTGGATGTTCTGGCCAACCTCACCAGCATGGGCACGCTGATTGCCTTCGCGGTGGTCTCGGCCGGCGTCATCATCTTGCGGCGCACCCGTCCCGACCTGCCGCGCGGCTACATGGTGCCGTTCTTCCCCTTCGTGCCGATCCTCAGCGTGATGTTCTGCATCTACCTGATCATCGAGCTGCCGTGGGACACCTACGCCCTGTTCACGGTCTGGATCGCCTTCGCGCTGGTGATCTATTTCAGCTATTCGTTCCGCAATTCCGTCCTCGGCAAGGCCAGCAGGGGGGAGGCCGCATGAACTATCTGATCGGCTATGCGCCCGATCGCGGCGGGGCGGATGCCCTCGCCGTCGGGCGCATGATGGCAAGGGCCGGCGACGTGCCCCTGACCGTCTGCGTGGTGACGCCGGAGACCTGGGGCTATCCCTCGCC
>NCCY01000128.1 GCA_002279855.1 Rhizobiales bacterium 12-68-15 | reverse complement strand
AAGCCGAAGCCGCGCGCATGGGCCCAGTCGAGCACCGCCGTCGCCATGGCGCCGGACTGGCTGACAAAGGCCACGTCCCCCTGCTTGGGCATGAGATGGGCGAACGATGCGTTGATCCGCGGGCGGGTCGAGATGAAGCCGATGCAGTTGGGGCCGACGATCCGCAGCAGATGGGGCTTGGCCGCGTCCAGCATCTTCTGGCGCAGTTCCTTGCCTTCCACCTTGTCGCCCTCGCCGAAACCGGCGGTGATGACCACGGCGGCGCGGCAACCCTTCTCGCCGAGTTCCGCGATGACGCCGGGAATGGCGTCAGGCGGGGTGGCGATGACCGCGAGGTCCACCGGGATGGGCAGGTCCGCGATGCTGGCATAATTGAGCGAGGAGCGGATGGCGCGCTCCTTCGGGTTCACGGTGAGGATCGGCCCGTCGAACCCGGCCTCGAACAGGTTGCGCGCGATGACCGACCCGACCGAGCCGGGCCGGTTGCTGGCGCCGATCAGCGCGATGGCGGAGGGATGAAAGAGCGCGTCGAGATTGCGGGTGGTCATGGAATGGCCTCGCTCGCCTGTCGCCCCGGTCGGGGCCTTCGTGTCTCGATTGCCTTGGCCCGCCCGGTCGCGCCTTGATGCGGCGCAACATGAGCCGGCTTTCCGCCCCCCGTCTTTTCCCGTCTCCTGACAACGACGCCTGAGCTTTGCCCCTGGGCCGATGAGACCCGCTCACCGGCCCAGAGGCACAAGCCTCAGTGCTTGAAATGGCGCACGCCGGTGAACACCATGGCGAGCCCCGCCTCGTCCGCCGCCGCGATCACGTCCTGGTCGCGCATGGAGCCGCCCGGCTGGATCACCGCCGTCGCCCCCGCTTCAACGGCGGCCAGAAGCCCGTCCGCGAACGGGAAGAAGGCATCGGAAGCCACCACGGAGCCGCGCGTCAGCGGCTCGGAAAGCCCCGCCGCCTGCGCCGCGTCCAGCGCCTTGCGGGCCGCGATGCGGGCGGAATCCACCCGGCTCATCTGGCCGGCGCCCACGCCCACCGTGGCGAGATCCTTGGCATAAACGATGGTGTTGGACTTCACATGCTTGGCCACGCGGAAGGCAAAGCGCAGGTCCGCCAGTTCCCGCTCCGTGGGCGCGCGGCGGGTCACCACCTTCAGGTCCATGTCGTCCACGCTGGCCGTATCGCGCGACTGTACCAGAAGCCCGCCCGCAACGGTGCGGATATTGAGGCCTGCCGCACGGGGATCGGGCAGGCCGCCGGTGAGCAGCAGGCGGAGATTCTTCTTGGCGCCGATGATGGCGATGGCTTCCTCGCTCGCCTCGGGGGCGATGATGACTTCGGTGAAGATCTCGGTCATGGCGCGGGCGGCCTCCGCATCCAGCAGGCGGTTCACGGCGATGATGCCGCCGAAGGCCGAGACCGGATCGCACGCCAGCGCCTTCTTGTAGGCTTCGGCGAGCGAGCCGCCTTCCGCCACGCCGCAGGGATTGGCATGCTTCACGATCACCACCGCCGCGCTGCGGGCCGGGGCGAACTCGCCGACGCACTCGAAGGCCGCGTCGGTGTCGTTGATGTTGTTGAAGGACAATTGCTTGCCCTGCACCTGCCGCGCGGTGGAGACGCCGAAGCGCTGCTCGGAGGTGGCATAGAATGCGGCGGTCTGGTGGGGATTCTCGCCATAGCGCAGTTCCTCCATCAGCTTGCCGCCCACGGCGCGATAGGCAGGCGCGGTGAGCTTCAGTTCGCCCGCGAACCAGTTGGAGATGGCCGCGTCATAGGCAGCCGTGCGGGCATAGGCGGTCTGGGCGAGGCGGCGGCGCAGGGCCAGAGTGGTGCCGCCATGCAGGCTGATCTCGGCCAGCACCGCATCATAGTCGGCGGTGTCCACCACCACGGCCACGTCATTGTGGTTCTTGGCCGCGCCGCGGATCATGGACGGCCCGCCGATGTCGATATTCTCGATGGAGGTCTCGAAATCCGCGCCGCGGGCGATGGTGGCCTCGAACGGATAGAGATTCACCACCACGAGATCGATGGGGGCGATGTCGTGCTCGGCCATGGCCGCCTGGTGGCCGGCATCGGCGCGGATGGCAAGGATGCCGCCATGCACCTTGGGGTGCAGCGTCTTCACGCGGCCGTCCATCATCTCCGGAAAGCCGGTGAGGTCGGACACGTCCATCACCTCAAGACCCGCCTCGGCGATGGCCTTGGCCGTGCCGCCGGTGGAAATGAGCTGCACGCCCTTCGCAGCCAGCGCCTGCGCGAAGGGAATGAGGCCGCTCTTGTCGGACACCGAGATCAGGGCGCGGGTGACAGGACGGACATCGACGGGCATCGGTTTCAACTCCGGAAAAAGCTGGCTCGCCCTATCACGATGCAGGCCGCGCGTCACCCGGCGCGGCCGGCATGGCTCGGCTGCGCAGATGGGGATACCGGGCTTCAGCCGCTGCGGCGGGAGCCTCGTCCATGGCCGCGCGGCTCCTCGCCCTCGCGGGTGCGCACCAGGGTCCAGAGCAGGCGCGGCGCCTCCGGCAAGGCGGCGGCGACCACCAGCTGAAGCGAGCGGCGCGGCCCGTCCGGTGCCGCCAGATAGACGCTCTCCTCCACCTGCACCGTCTGGCCGGGCGCGACGAAGGCCCAGGCCTCGCCCCCCGGCACCAGCAGGAGCACGCTCGCCGGATCGTCCAGCCGCTCCACCTCGATGGCGGGATGCAGGTGGAAGCGCGCGCTATAGGCCACCTGCGGCAGGCTTTCCCGGCCGGGCACGGGGCTGAACAGGTCCTCGCCATCCAGCCGCGCCCCGTCGGACGCGAGCCGCCAGGAGCGCTGGTGCAGCAGGCCGAAGGGCTCGCCATAGCCGTCATGCCGGGCGCGCACCAGAATGGCGCCCTCGCGCGTGCCCCGCTGCACCGGCACCTCGCGCGGCCCGGAGACGATGGGCGCGCCGACCGTGCGCGTGAGGCGCCCGGCGTGCAGGAAGCGGCAGGAGGAAGTCTCCCCCACGGTGACGGTGGAATGGGCCGCGGTTGCCCGCGCCACCTGCCGCCAGCGGGCGCGGTTCACGTCGGTCATGCCGCAATTGACGATGATGCGGTGACGGGCGCTCGACATCTCGAAGGCGAGGCACGAGGCATGCGCCTCGTTGGAGAGGGAGAGCGGGGGCGGCGCGCCGGTATCGGCGATCACCACCGTTCCGCGCGCCTCCAGCCGCTGGAAGCCCGCATGGGGGGCATTGGCCACCGGGGCGCCGCGCGCATCGTCATAGGCGAGGATGGTGGCGAGCTGGTCCGCAGCGGTGTGACTCATGCCGTGGAACAGCGCAAAGGCGCCGTCGCCGTGCCGGAAGAAGCGCAGCATGGGCATCATGCGGTCGATGGCGTTCATCAGCGCGGGCGGGGCCGGCTGATTG
This sequence comes from Rhizobiales bacterium 12-68-15, assembly GCA_002279855.1. Classification (GTDB taxonomy): domain Bacteria; phylum Pseudomonadota; class Alphaproteobacteria; order Rhizobiales; family Xanthobacteraceae; genus Aquabacter. Next base: position 13,960 of record NCCY01000128.1, on the reverse strand, counting down.
CGCGCCGCGAAGGCGTGGCGCAATGGCAGGAGATCCAGCAGCAGCGCGATCAGCATGCCCGGGCTGCGCGCCAGCGGGCCGCCATCGGGCAGGATCTGCCGGTCCAGTTCCTCCACCAGCCGCTTCTGCGCGGCGCGCAGCAGGCGGGACTGGTCGGACATGCACAGGCCGGCGAACATGAGCGCGATCAGGGCGAGGAGGCGCGGATAGCCGTCCGGCGCATCGGACACGGCGCGGCGCAGCGACCGCACCTGCCGCGCCAGCGAGCGCATGAAGCGCTTGTAGAAATCGTGGTCGGCATCCTGAAGGACGAAGGGCGCCTGCGTGAGCCAGGAGATGATGCGGCGGGCGGTCACCTCCGGGCTGGCGGCCACCTGCCGGGCGACGCCGGCATCGCGCATCCAGTCCCCCACCAGCGCGCGGGCATTGGCGCGGGCGATGGTGGTGCCCGCCGCCCGCAGGTGCCGCAGCCAGCCGAAGCCGTGCAGCACCTCGGCCCATTCGTCGGAGGGCGGGTCCAGCTCGAACGGGGTCTTGCCTTCCAGCATGGCGATCTTGCCGGCAAAGGCGAAGCGGCCGGCATAGATCTCGCTGGCGCGGGTGGGATCGCCCGTGCGCAGATCCTGCGGGGCGATGAGCAGGCGCTCGGGCACCGGCACGGTGACATTGCCGAGGGTGAGCGGTGCCGCCGGCGTCCGCGACAGGAGCGAGCGCAAGGACCGCCCTGCGAGATAGCTCGCAAGGCGCAGCCGTTCTGCCATCGCTCCCCGGGTCATTCCCAGCCGACCGCCCTCAATCGCGTTTGCGCAGCCGGGCAGCGAAGAAGCCATCGAGGCCGGACCGTTCCGGCTCGCCGCGCACCCAGTCACAGGGCAGTGTGCGCAAATCACCTTGAGGAGTTGTGAACGCCGCGACAGCTTCCCCATCCGCCGCGCCCACCGGGACACGTTCGAGGTCGCTGCGGCGCGCCAGCAAGGCCGCGATCTGGGCCTCGCCTTCCTCCGGCTCCAGCGAGCAGGTGGAATAGACCAGCAGGCCGCCCGGCTTCACGAGATTGGCTGCGGCGTCCAGCAGGCGCGACTGGAGCGCGGCGAGGGTGGCAATGTCCCCCTCCCCCTTCGCCCAGGCGATGTCGGGATGGCGCCGCAGCGTGCCGGTGGCGGTGCAGGGCGCATCCAGCAGCACCGCGTCGAACGGACCCCCGGCGAAGCTGGCAGCATCCGCCGCGACCACATCGGCCGAGAGCTTCAGGCGGTGAAGATTCTCCGAGAGGCGCTTCAGCCGCTCGGGCGAACGGTCCACCGCCGTCACGCGGGCGCCTGCCGCCGCAAGCTGCGCGGTCTTGCCGCCCGGCGCGGCGCAGATATCCGCCACATGCAGGCCCGCCACATCGCCCAGCAGCTTCACGGGCAGCGCTGCGGCGGCATCCTGCACCCACCAGGCCCCGTCATCGAAGCCGGGCAGCGCACGCACCGGCCCCGCTTCCAGAATGCGGATGCTCCCGGTGGGCAGAACCTCGCCGGACAGACGCGCGGCCCAGTCCTCCGGGTCCGACTTCACCGTCACATCCAGCGGCGGCGGCGACAGAAGGACGGCGGCAATCGCGCGGGCCTTGTCCTCGCCATAGGCCGCGATCCAGCGGCGGCGCAGCCAGTCCGGAATGTCCGTCACGAAGGGATCGAGCGCCGCAAGCTGGGCGGGTCCCTCGCGCGTGATCCGGCGCAGCACCGCATTCACCAGCCCGGCAAAGCCCGCCGTCGTGCGGTCGGAGCGGGCGAGATCCACCGACAGGCCGACCGCCGCGTGGTCCGGCACGTCCATGAACAGGATCTGCGCGGCGCCCACCAGCAGCACCGCTTCCAGCTTGGGAGCCGAGGTTGGCAGACCCTTGGTGAGGCACGGGCGGATGACCGCGCGCAGCGTGCCGAGGCGCCGCAGGGTGGTGGCGAGGATATTGAAGGCGAGGGCGCGGTCCCGCGCCTCCAGGCCCGGCATGTCCTGCATGGCGTCTTCGAGGGGCGTCGCGGCGCGCAGCACGCGATCGAGACCGTCAGCCGCCAGCAGGCGGGCATTGAAGCCGGGCGGCGATTTCTGCGCCGGAGCGGACGGGCGGGTGTCGCGGGCCGGAGGCCGGCGACCGGAGGCCGGATGTGAAGGTGCTTTCATGACCGGCACCTATAGCGATTTCAGGATGGGGGGAAGCCGCCCCGCCCCGGAAAACGGCGCGAATCAGAAATTTACCCGCGTGCCTGCCCGGACCGCCCTCATCCCCACGGTCCGCGCCGCCCCGGCGCACCACCCCAGGGGCCGGACGGGTGCGCCGTCTGGCGGTTCGGGGCCGGCCGCATGGCGCCCCCCATGGTGCGCGCAAGCTCCTGCAGCGCGGCGATCCGGTTCTCGGTTGCGGGATGGGTGGAGAACAGATTGTCCATCCGGGCGCCCGACAGGGGATTGATGATGAACATGTGCGCCGTCGCGGGATTGGCCTCCGCCTCATAGTTCGGCACCTGATGGGCGCCGCCCGCGATCTTGGCCAGAGCCGAGGCGAGGGCGAGCGGCTGGCCGCAGATTTCCGCGCCGGTCCGGTCCGCCACATATTCGCGCGAGCGGGAAATGGCCATCTGCACCACCATGGCGGCGAGGGGGGCCAGGAACACCATGAGGATGGTGCCGATGGCGCCGAACGGCGAGCCGTTGTTCTCGCGGTTCGACCCGCCGAAGAACAGGCCGAAATTCGCCAGCATGGAGATCGCGCCGGCAATGGTGGCGGTGATGGTCATGGTCAGCGTGTCGTGATGCTTCACATGGGCGAGTTCATGGGCCATCACGCCCGCGACCTCGTCCCGGTTCAGCATGTGCAGCAGGCCCGTGGTGGCCGCGACCGCCGCATTCTGCGGGTTGCGGCCCGTGGCGAACGCGTTGGGCTGGGGATTGTCGATGATATAGACCTTGGGCATGGGCAGATCGGCGCGCGCCGCGAGATCGCGCACCATCAGCACCAGATCCGGCGCGCTGCGCTCGTCCACCTCACGCGCGCCATACATGCGCAGAACCAGCTTGTCGGCGTTCCAGTAGCTGAACAGGTTCATGCCTGCCGCCACCACAAACGCGATCATCATGCCGCCGCGCCCGCCGATGGCGAAGCCCACGACCATGAACAGGGCGGTCAGACCCGCAAGCAGGATGGCCGTCCGCAGATAGTTCATTTCATCCTCCAGGCGGCCCGCCGTCATGGCCGTGACCGCGCTTTTAGGATGGGAAAGCCGGCGCCCTCCCGCAAGGGGAGGAGAACGAAGGATGAAGCGCGCCGCGCCCGCGATTCGCTCCCGGTTCGTTCCCGCTCCTGTCCACGGGAGCCCGCCGGCCTGTCCCGAAGCGGGACACGAGCGGCCTACGGCTGGGACGGAGCGCTCTTCGGGGGCCAGCTGTAATCGTCCGCCCGTCCCGGCACGGCGGCGAGCGGCGCACCGTCCCGCAGAACGCGGGCGGCTTCGCCCGCGAGCGGCGCGGCAGGAGAGGCGGCGGCGGGGATCACCTGCGCAGGCCCTGCCCCGCCGGACAGCATGGCGGCGCCGCGCGGACCGTCGGTCAGCGAGAGGACCGGGCGTCCCCCCGGTCCCACCAGCCCCGGCGCATCGGCCTTCGGCTCGGCCAGGAGGCGAGTGATGTCCTTTTCCGCAAAGAAAGCGAGCTTGCGGGCGCCCGCTTTGGTGAAGCGAACACCATCATTCAGCCGGAGCCGCCGGCGCTGGCCGTCCACCGCCGCCCCGAAGCCACGAACCCATCCCAGACCGGGGCAAAGGTCAGCCCGGCGCGGGCGGCATGGGTGCGCAGCACGTCGTTCAGCTTCTCGTACTGGGCGGAGGTCTCGGCGCTGGCCACGGGCGCGAGGCCCACAATCACCACGCCGGGCGCCTTCTGGCGCAGGATGGTGAACACCTCGTCGAGCCTCCGGCCATACAGCTCTGTCCAGCGATCGGTCAGGGGCTCCACCATCTGGTCGCCGTCGCGGATCGGCCGCAGGTCGGAGGACCCAAGCACGATGAGGGTTGCGCCGGCTTTGGCCGCCGAGACCGCGTCGGGCAGGCGTGCCAGAAGGTCCGCGCCGCCACCCTGCGCCGGTGGCAGGAGGCCGAGATCGTCATCCGTGCGGGCGATCACGGCCGGATTGGCGCGGTCCTTCACATAGCTGTCCGCGAGACCTTGCGCGAGCTGGGCGCCCCGCTTGGGTGCGGGCGCCTGTTCCACCTGCGGTCGCTGCGGCTGAAACAAGGTCCATCCGCCAAACAGGTTGAAGCCGCCCTGCGGCACGTTGGCGGGCGGGCGGGGCACCATGCCGGGGGGGCGCAGCACATCCTGCGCAGACACAGGCAGCCCTCCCGTCGCCAGCACGGCAAGGGCCAGGCAGGCGATGGCAGCGGGGCGGCACAGTCGGGCCACCCGGCGGAAGAGAGGCGTCGCAAGGCGCATGGCGCTAGATGACATCAGCTTCCCGGCCGTTTCAAGACGAAGGAGCGGTGGCAGTCCGATGCCCCCGGCTGGGCCCAAAAACAAAACGGCCCGCGCGAGGCGGGCCGTGACTGTCGCGATCGCGCGGCGATCTGTGCCGGCGCGGTCAGTTCAGCTTGGAGCGCACGTCGCTGATGGCATTGCCGATCAGCCGGTCGGCGGTGGTCACGTCGCGGGCGGCAGAGGCCAGCAGGCCCTCGGCGGCCTTCACGGCGGCGTCCGCAGCGAACGCCTTCACGTCGGCAATCGCCTGCGTCTCCGCCTGGGCGATCTTGTCTTCCGCCATCTTGGTGCGGCGGGCGACGAAATCTTCCAGCTTGGCGCGGGTCTCGGAGGCGAGACGCTCGGCCTCGGCGCGGGCGGCGGTGACGATGGCCTCGGCCTCGGTCTCCGCCTCACGCTGCTTGCGCTTGTATTCGGCGACGAGCTTCTGGGCCTCTTCCTTCAGGCGGCGGGCCTCGTCGAGCTCCGCCGCAATCCGCGCGCCGCGCGAATCCAGGGAAGAGGTGATGGCCTTGGGGACGCCGTAATAGAGCAGGATGCCCACGAAGACCAGGAAGGCGACGGCGACCCAGATTTCTGCCAGTTGCATTTCGTTCATGGCGGTCCTCGATCACCCGACCTGTTCAGCCCACAGGGGCGACACCCGAAGCGGGCAAGCCTGAAATTGGAATTCACGGCAGCAGTCCGCCGCAATCGCATGACCGGCGGCAGGGCCGCCGGTCACTGGAGACAAAAGACCGACGCCGGTGGCGGCGGCCAAACTTCAGTGCGTCGTCAGCGCCCGGTCCACCGCGCCCTCGACGGAGGCGGTATCCGGCGTCACGCCGACGAGGCGGGTGACGATGGCCTGCGCCGTATCCACCGCGATGCCGCGCACATGGGACAGGGCCTCGGACTTGGTGGCGCCGATCCGCTGCTCGGCTTCCTCAAGGCGGGTGGCCAGAGCGGCCTCCAGACCCTTGCGGTTGGCCTCGGTCTCGGCGGACAGGCGGTTGCGCGCTTCGCCGGCAATGGCGTTTGCCTTGCCGCGCGCTTCCACCAGGGCCTTCTCATAGGCCACCTGTGCCGCTTCGCTCTCGGCGCGGCGCTGGCTGGCCTCTTCGAGATCGCGGGCGATCCGGTCGTGGCGCTCTTCCAGGATGCGGCCGATGCGCGGAAGCGTCACGCGGCTCATCAGGAGGTAAAGTGCCCCGAACGACAGCACCAGCCAGCCGATCTGGGAGAAGAAGTGCCGGGGATCGAAGGGCGGGAATCCGCCTTCGCCATGGCCTCCCGCATCCGCAGCCACCGCCATAACCGATCCTGCGACGAGGATCATGGCCGTGGAGGCGGCGGACAGGCTCAGCTTGGACAGTCTGGTCATGATGTTCGTTCCCGCTCGCCCGGTGTCAGGGTCCAGACGGCCCGGCACATGGCCGGGCCGGTTGAACTCAGGCCACGAAGAGCAGAACGAGGGCGACGACCAGCGAGAAGATGCCGAGACCTTCCGCGAGCGCCGCGCCGATGAAGGCGCGAGCGAACTGGCCGTCGGCAGCCGACGGGTTGCGCAGGGCGCCGGAGAGGAAGTTGCCGAAGATGTTGCCGACGCCGATACCGGCGAGGCCCATGCCGAGGCAGGCGAGACCAGCGCCCAGGAACTTAGCAGCGTTCGCATCCATTGTTCTGCTCCTTGAGAAACTTGAACGGGTTCGTGGAAGAAGAGGCGGCGCAGGTCAGTGACCCGGGTGCACCGCATCGTTGAGGTAGATCGAGGTCAGCACGGCGAACACATAGGCCTGCAGCACAGCCACGAGCAGTTCGAGGGCCGTCAGCGCCACGATCATGGCGAAGGGCAGCACCGCGCCGAACATCCCTGCAACGCCGGCCGAGGCGAGCCCCACCACGAAGAAGGCGAACACCTTCAGCGCGATATGACCGGCCAGCATGTTGGCGAACAGACGCAGGGACAGGGAGATGGGGCGCGAGAGGAACGAGACGACCTCGATCAGCACCACGAAGGGAAGCAGGAAGCCCGGCACGCCCGACGGCACGAACAGGTGCAGGAAGTGGGTGCCATGCTTGTAGAAGCCATACACGATCACCGTGCCGATCACGAGCAGCGCGAGCATGGCCGTGACGACGATGTGGGCGGTGATGGTGAAGGTGTAGGGGATAATGCCGACCACGTTCGCGACGAATACGAACATAAACAGGGAAAACACCAGCGGGAAGAACACCATCCCCTGGGTACCCGCGGAATCGCGCACCATCTTGGCGATGAACTCGTAGCTCATCTCCGCCACCGACTGCATGCGCCCGGGGACCAGGGTCCGGCCGCGCGTGGCATAGGTCAGGAACAGGAAGATGGACGCAACGATGCCGACCATGAAGGCGGCCGAATTGGTGAAGGAGAACGACACGCCGCTGACGTGCAGCAGGTCGACATATCGCTGCACCTGGAACTGGTGGATCGGATCAATGGTCATCCGACTCGCGCCCTTCGTGTCGTGCGGCAGTTGCCGCGCATCCCGATGAAACCCGCGACCCGGAGGTTGCCCCCGCGCGCCGCATTCAAACTCATAGTCCGGGCGGATCAGCCCTTCTTCCGGCCAAATTCGCCGGATGCACGCATCATGTTGATGATGCCCGCAGCGAACCCGACCAGCGTAAAGACCAGGATCCCCCAGGGCGCCACGCCGAACATCTGATCGATGCCCCAGCCGATGGCGGCCCCCACGAGAACGCCGGCCACGAACTCCGACCCCAACCGGAAAGCCATCGCAAGGCCCGCTGAAGACGACGTCGCATCCTGCATTCTGCCGGCCTGCGATTGGTCTTTCGGCCGCGCCTTGTCAAGCGCGGCATTGAGCCGCTGAAGCCGATCGGCGAGTGCAGGATCACCTGCCTCCGGCCCCTGCCCCGCCTGCGGCGCGCCGGCATCCCTGTGCTGGGAATCCGAACGTTTCGTCATGGCGGGTTACTCCGGCCTCGATAAGGGATCTCGATGATCTCGAACCCCGAAACCGGGCGGCACCATAGTTGCGTCAAAATGGGGTGTCAAGGCGGCTGGAATACATAATAAGTGTTTGAAAAACTTTCGGTTTTCGCATTACACGCGAATCGCGGGACAAATCAGCTCACCTCGCGTAAGCGTTCCGCCCCCTGGAGGTCCACGGACACCAGCCGCGAAATCCCCCGTTCCGCCATGGTGACGCCGAACAGCCGGTTCATCCGCGCCATGGTGATGGGGTTGTGGGTGATGGTGAGGAAGCGCGTGTCGGTGAGACGCGTCATTTCGTCCAGAAGGGTGCAGAAGCGCTCCACATTGGCGTCGTCCAGCGGCGCGTCCACCTCGTCCAGCACGCAGATGGGTGCGGGATTGGTGAGGAAGACCGCGAAGATCAGCGCCATGGCGGTCAAGGCCTGCTCGCCGCCCGAGAGCAGGGACAGGGTCTGCGGCTTCTTGCCCGGCGGCTTGGCGATGATGTCGAGGCCGGCTTCCAGCGGATCGTCCGCATCGGTCAGCACCAGCTGCGCCTCGCCGCCACCGAACAGGGTATCGAACAGCTTGCGGAAATGCCCGTCCACCACGACGAAGGACGCCTGAAGGCGTTCGCGCGCCTCGCGATTGAGGCTCTGGATGCCACCCCGCAGGCGCTTGATGGCCTCGGTCAGGTCGTCGCGCTCTCCGGTCAGGCTGCCGAACTGGGCCTCGGCCTCCTGAAGCTCGATCTCGGCGCGCAGGTTCACGGCGCCGAGCCGCTCCCGGTCGCGCCGGGCGCGATCCAGCGCGGCTTCGGTCTCCGGCAATGGCGGAGGCTCCGCGCCGGCTGCGAGCCCGGCGACGTCCCGCACACCCTCCGGCGTGGCGCCGAACGCTTCGGTGATCTCGCGCAGCGAATCGTCCCGTCGCTGCCGCGCCGCTTCCAGCCGGCCTTCAGCGCGGGCAGTGGCCTCGCGGGCGGCGGCCATGGCCTCCAGGGTGTCCCGTGCGGCACGGTCGGCGGCGGCAAGGGCGGCATCCCCGTCCGCGAGCCGGTCCGCCGCCTCCCGGCGCGCGGCGTCCGCCACTTCCAGTTCGGACAGCAGACGGCGGCGGCGCATCTGCAGCTCGGCCGGAGCATCCTCCAGCCCCAGCAGGTCCTCGGCCGCCTCGCTGCGGCGCTGGTCGAGATCGGCGATTCGCTGATCCGTCCCGCCCGCCCGCTCGCGCCACGACTGTTCTTCCCGCGCGATCGCCTCCAGCCGCTTGAGACGCCCCGCCCGCTCGCGCTCGACAGCGGCCGCGGCCGCGCGCACTTCGGACACGCGCGTGCGGGCCTGCACCGCCGCGCCCCGCGCGGCGGCAAGATCCGCGTCGATCAGGGCCGGCGCCTCAAGCGCCGCAAGGCTGGCTTCCGTTGCGGCCAGCGCCTCCTCTCCCTCGTCCCGTGCCGCCGCAATGCGTCCGCGCGCCTCGGCGAGGGCGGAGAGGCGGGCCGCATGCTGGCCGGCCTTGCGCTCGGCGGCGGCTTCCGCCTCGCGCGCACCCTCCAGCGCCCGTTGGGCGGCGCGGCGCGCATCCCGCGATTGCGCCTCGCGGGCGGCAGCCAGGCCCTGCGCGGCCTCGCAGGCAAGGGCTGCCTGCCGCAATTCGGCGGCCTTTTCCCGGGCGCCTTCCACCTCATCCCGCAGGTCCGCCAGCCGGTTGCGCTCGGCGAGGCGGCGGGCGGCGGCGGTGGGGGCGTGGGCGGCGGCCACGACACCGTCCCAGCGCCACAGATCACCCTCGCGGGTCACGAGGCGCTGACCGCTCTGCAATCCGGCCGCAAGGCGCGCGCCGTCCTCCCGCGACACGATGCCCACCTGCGCCAGACGGCGCGCCAGCGCGGCGCTGCCTGAGACGACACGGGCCAGCGGCATCGCGCCCTCGGGCAGAGGCGGGTCGTGGGGGGACGGATCGCCGCCCGCCCATCGTGCAGTCGCCGCCGGGTCCACCGGCAGATCGAGATCGTCCCCCAGCGCGGCACCGAGGGCGATCTCGAAGCCTTTTTCCACGCGCAGCAGGTCCACCACCGGGGGAAAGCGGTGATCCACCGCCGCCAGCAGCTTTTCCAGCGTGCGGACCTCGGCATCCAGCCGCCCGAAGGCGCGCTCGGCTTCTCCCAAGACCTGCCGCGCCGCTTCCAGTTCCTGGCGGGCGGACTGGTGGGCGGCTTCCGCTTCCCCGGCCGCATCCTCGGCCACGAACAGGCGCTCGCGGGCGATTTCGGCTTCCTCCCGGCGGCGCTCGAGATCGGCGCTGCCGCTCTCCTGCCGCAGGCGGGTCTCCTCCGCATTGACGGACGCCTGCTCGGCGGCGGCGCGGGCGAGGCGGGTGCGTGCGTCGCGCGCCTGCGCCTCAAGGGCGGAGCGGCGGGCGCCCACATCCGCATAGGCGCGGGTGCGCTCCTCCAGCGCCTGCTCGGCTGCGAGCAGCACCCGCTCGGCATCGGCAACCGCCAGCATGCCGTCGCGGGCCGCCTCCGCCGCGTCCGCTTGTTCATCGGCGAGGGCCTCGGCCTCCTCGCGCAGGCGCTCCAGCATGCCCTCCGCATCGGCCGAGAGCGCGCGCTCGCGCTCCATGTCCTGCCCGAGCTGCGCCATGCGGCGCTCCAGCTCCTGCCGGCGGGTGGACAGGCGGGCCTCTTCCTTGTCCAGCTCGCTGCGGGCGAGGGTCAGCCGTTGCAGGCGCGCTGCCGCCTCGGCTTCGGCCTGCCGCAGGCCCGGCAATTGATGGGCGGCGATGGCCTGGAGGCGGGCCGCCTCGGCCTGGTCGCGGGTGCGCTCGGCCACCTCGCGCACCGCCGCCTCCCCGGCCCGCTCGGCATCGGCAAGCTGCTGCGCCGCCTCCCGCCAGCGTGACCAGAGCAGGACCGCCTCGTGCCGGCGCACCTCCTCGGACAGCGCCCGGTAGCGCACCGCCTGCCGGGACTGGCGGCGCAGGCTGTTGCACGTCGCGGGCGCGCACGTCCCGCCCGTTGATGCGATAGCTGGAGCCGGCGCCCCGCTCGATGCGGCGCACCACTTCCAGCGCGTCATTGTCGTTGAAGGCGGCGGGCGCGGTGCGGTCCGAATTGTCCAGATGCAGCGCCACCTCGGCGGCGTTGCGGGACGGCCGCCCGGTGGTGCCGGAGAAGATCACGTCGTCCATGTCCTGGGCGCGGAAGGCCTTGTAGGAGCTTTCCCCCATGGCCCAGCGCATGGCCTCCACGAGGTTGGACTTGCCGCAGCCGTTCGGGCCCACGATGCCGGTGAGGCCGGGCTCGATGAGCATCTCTGTCGGCTCGACAAAGGTCTTGAAGCCGAGGAGCCTGAGGCGGGTGAACTTCATGGCGCCGGGATGTGCCAGCCTTTCGCTGTTGCGGTCAAATCAGCGTGCGCGGCGAATCGGCGGCGGGCAAGGGCGCGGACGGGCAAAGTCCCCGTGCCGGGGCGGATATCCCCGGTCCTGCGCAGGAAAAGCCCGGCGGGCGGGCGCAGCCGCTTCCCACGCCGCGTGCGGCGCTCTAGAACCGGGCGCGACGATTGCGTTTCGGCAGGGACACCCCATCTATGGGGCGCCGCGCCATTCGCGGCTTTCAGGGACGACGACACATGCTGCTCAATCGGGGCGATACGAGCGCGGGCGCGGGTGCCGGTGCGGGCGACATCATCGACACCACCACCCAGACCTTCATGGCCGATGTCATCGAGGAATCGCGGCGCCGTCCGGTGCTCGTGGACTTCTGGGCGCCGTGGTGCGGCCCGTGCAAGACGCTCGGCCCGGTCATAGAGAAGGCGGTCGCCGCCTCGAAGGGCAAGGTGCGCCTCGCCAAGATGAACATCGACGAGCATCCGGCCATCGCCGGCCGGCTCGGCGTCCAGTCCATTCCCGCCGTCTATGCCTTCGTGAACGGCCAGCCGGTGGACGGCTTCATGGGCGCCGTGCCCGAGAGCCAGGTGAAGACCTTCATCGAGCGCCTTCTGGGCGGCGCGGTGGATGCGGACATGGCGGAAATCCTCGCGGCGGGCGAGCAGGCCCTCGTCGAGGGCGATGCCCCCGGCGCGGCGGAAATCTTCGCCCATGTGCTCCAGCAGGAGCCCGACAACCTGAAGGCCTTCGGCGGCCTGGTGCGGGCGCAGGTGCTGGGCGGCGCGCTGGAGCAGGCGCGGGCCACGCTCGACATGGTGCCCGCCGGCAAGGAAAACGACTCGGCCATCTCCGCCGCCCGTGCCGCGCTCGAACTTGCCGAGCAGGCCGCCTCGCTGGGTGAGATTGCCCCGCTGGAAGCGGCGGTTGCCGCCGACCCGTCCGACCATCAGGCGCGCTTCGACCTCGCGCTCGCCTACAATGCCCGCAACCAGCGGGACCTCGCGCTCCAGCATCTGCTGGACATCGTCAAGCGCGACCGGGCCTGGAACGAGGACGGCGCGCGCAAGCAGATCGTCCAGTTCTTCGAAGCCTGGGGACCGACCGACCCGCACACCGTTTCGGGCCGCCGGAAGCTCTCCACCATCCTCTTCTCCTGAAAGACGCACCGCCGTGGCCGCGCATCGCTTTCACCATTCCCCCGACGACGTGCCGGAAGCCGCCCCCGTCTTCCCGCTCTCGGGCGCCTTGCTGCTGCCGCGCGCGGAACTGCCGCTCAACGTGTTCGAGCCGCGCTACCTCGCCATGGTGGACGACGCCCTGGCGGGCGAGCGGGTGATCGTCATGGTGCAGCCGGACGAATCGAAGCCGGAGGACGATCAGGGGCCGAAGCTGTTCCAGGTGGGATGCCTCGGCCGGCTGACGCAATTCGCCGAGACCGGAGACGGGCGCTACCTCATCACCCTGACCGGCATCTGCCGGGTGCGGATCGGCGAGGAGGTGGCGACCGACACCCCCTATCGCCAGTTCCGCATCGATGCGACGCCCTATGGCGCCGACTTCGAGGACGGGGTGGGCGAGGACGAGGTGGACCGCTCCGCCCTCCTCTCCGCGCTGGCCGATTTCCTGGACGCCAACAAGCTTGAGGCGGACTGGGACGGCATCCAGCAGGCCGGCACGGAGACGCTGGTGAACGCCCTCTCCTGCATGTCGCCCTATGGCGCCCTGGAGAAGCAGGCCCTGCTTGAGGCGCGCGACCTCAAGGAGCGCTCGGAAATGCTGATCGCCATCACCCAGATGATGCTCGCCCGCATGCCGGGCGGGGATGACGGCGAACCCTCCCTTCAGTAGCCGGCCCCCGGCAATAGTCCGACATGCGGTTGATATAGGCGCCCGACGCCGCATAGGGTTTCGAGGCGAGCAGGCCGCCATCCGCGAACATCACCATGCCGTGCACATTGGGCAGCTCCACCCACTCATAGGCGTCGGCATAGACGGCGAGGTACCACTCTTCGATCTCGCGCGGGGCGATGCCGGCGAGCAGGGCGAAATTGCCGGTCACCATCAGGCGCTGGATGTGATGGGCATAGGCCGTGCGCCGGGTGACATCCACCACGGCGGCAAGGCACGCCATGTCGGTCTCCCCCGTCCAGTAGAAGGCGGGCAAGGGACGGTGCGCGTCGAAATGGTTGGTAGCAGCATAGTCCGGCATCTCGTGCCAGTAGAGGCCGCGCACGAATTCCCGCCAGCCGATGATCTGCCGGATGAAGCCTTCCACCGCATTGAGAGGCGCATGCCCCTCCGCCCACGCGGCCTCGGCGCGGCGGCAGACCTCCAGCGGCGTCAGAAGGCCGGCATTGAGATAGGGCGAGATCAGCCCGTGAAACAGGAAATCGGCCCCCGCCTTCATGGCGTCCTGCGGATGTGAACCGGCACGGGCAGCGTCTCCCGCCATTCCTCCATCATCTGCCGCACGCGCCATTCGCCGGGCTCGGTCATCACCAGATGGGCGGGACCATGCCGCGCCACCGCCGCAGCGACCACGCCATCCAGGCTTCCGGGATTGCCGGGGGCGTCATGGCGGACATAGTCCACCCGCACCCCTTCCGCCTCAAGCGCCGCCGCGAAATGGCGCATGGCACTGAACAGGAAGGCGATCTTCTGCTTGTGGTGGCGCACATAGCTGGCCTCGGCCTGCACCTCGGCCATCACCACCACGTCGGTTGCAGGGTCGAGCCCGTCCAGCGCGGTGATGGACCGGGTGAGCTGGTCGCCCAGCAGCAGGCGCAGGGTGCCGGTCACGGGCGCACCGTCGGGCGGGGGCGCGCGGCACGGCAGCGGTCGGAGCAGTATTTCACCTCGTCCCACACCTTCTGCCATTTGCGGCGCCACGCGAAAGGGCGCCCGCAGGTGACGCAAGTGCGGGTGGGCAGGTCTCCCTTGCGGCGCATGGCGGGCCTGTCAGCCCTTGGTGCGCAGGCTTGAGCGGCCGCCATCCACGCCCATCACCTGCCCGGTGATCCAGTCGGCCTCGGTGGAGAGAAGAAAGGCCGCGAGCCCGGCCACATCCTCCGGCTCGCCGAGGCGGCCGAGCGCATG
>NCCY01000384.1 GCA_002279855.1 Rhizobiales bacterium 12-68-15 | reverse complement strand
CGCCGCCAGTCCTGCGTGAAGGCGCCGACAATGTCCTTGGTGGCCACATCGCGCACTTCGAGGCGCAGGTCGCGGGCGCGCTCGCGCTCCGGGCCGATGGTGGCGGTGAGGGTGGCTGGCCCGCTCGGCCCCTGGAAGGTGAAGGTGAGGATCCGCCCGCCCTGCTCGGCCTGGGTGAGCCGGATGGAGATGTGCTGGAACACATAGACCTTGCCGGAGGATTCGTTCTCCACCCGCAGGGTGCCGTCCTTGAGGCCCACATCCTGGAGCGTGCCGCCATCGAAGCCGCCGCGCTCCATATCGTTGATGAGGGCGGCAAGCGACCGCAGCATCAGGGGGTCCACACTGCCGTCCCGTGCGGCCGGCACGTCGCCGCGGGCAACATCCGCAGCGGCGGGTTGAGCCCCCGCCCCGGCCGCGCCGGTTCCGGAAGCGGGAAGCGGCCCGGCCGTGAGCGGCTTCGCCCCCTTGCCGGTGGCCACCGCCACGATGCCGGAGGCGGCGATCTTGACCGTCATCTCGGCCCCGACCAGATCCACGCGGCGGACCTTGGGCGACAGCGAGAGCAGGCTGCCGTCCAGTTCCACCTCGGCGCTGGGGGCCGCCGCGATCACCTCGCCATTGGGCGCTTCCACGCGGATGTCGTGCACCACCACGGCAGTCGCGCCGTGGGTCATGGTCTCGACGCTGGTGGAGGCGATGATGACGTCATACTGACCGCCGATGCGATCCTCGATGGCGCGCTCGATATAGGGCGTTGCGAGATTCGCGGAGACCAGCCCGCTCGCGATGAGGCCGTAAAGGGCAAGCGCACCCGCGCCGAGAAGTGCGACGATCCAGACCAGGACCCATGAGACGATACGGGCCAGCCGCCCACGGGGCACCAGTGCGCCTGCGATTCCCCGCAGGTGCCCGCGCCTCACATGTCGGCCCGTCGGCTTGAACTCCGCCGTGTCGTCCTTCATCCTTCCCCGATCCTCTGGCCCCGCCGAGGCGCCCCCGCGCCGGGTTAGAGCGGTGCAGCATGTATGATCCCCGCCATGAGGCAAGGGCGTTCGCACCGTGTTCGCATCTGCGGGTAGAATGCACTCACGTCGAAAGGAAGGCAGATGGCCGATTTTCCCACAGAGGGTTCACAGGCGCCTGATTTCTCACTGCCCCGTGACGGCGGCGGTCAAGTGTCGTTGAAGGATTTCGCAGGGCGCAAGCTCGTGCTGTACTTCTACCCCAAAGCGGACACGCCCGGTTGCACAAAGGAAGCCATCGCGTTCAACGCACTGCGCGCGGAATTCGAGGCTGCCAATACCGTGATACTCGGCGTCTCCGCAGACCCGGTGAAGGCGCAGGACAAGTTCAAGGCCAAGCATCAACTCGATCTTCCGCTCGCCTCGGACGAGGACAAGGCGATGCTGGAAGCCTATGGCGTCTGGGTCGAGAAAAGCATGTACGGTAAAAAATACATGGGGATAGAGCGCGCCACGCTGCTCATCGACGCCACCGGCAGGGTGGCGAAGACCTGGCCCAAGGTAAAGGTCGAGGGTCATGCC
>NCCY01000127.1 GCA_002279855.1 Rhizobiales bacterium 12-68-15 | reverse complement strand
GTCATGCGCTCCAGGCTCACCACAAGCTGACGGCCCGACAGGTCGGGCGTGGCGCCGCCCACATAAGAGGTGTTACCCGCCTGCGGCACGAGGCCGTAGCCGTGCTGGCGCGCGAGCCGCACGGTCGCCTGAACCTCTTCCGGGGTGCGGGGGCGCAGAACGGCGGCGGTCTCGCCGCGCAAAAGGGCGCGCTGGTCCACGAGATAGCGTTCCGTGAGGTCCGCCGTCGCCAGAACACCGCCCTCGCCCAGCACGTCACGGAAGGCGTCGAGAGTACCGGTGTCGCTCATGTCCAGTTCCCCAAAAGAGCGAGCGCGCCGCAGGCGACGCGCTCGTACAGATTGTCGTCAGGTCAGCGCCAAGAGACCGCTACCGTGGGGTGGCCGTCATCGAGGTGATCGTCACTGGGTGCTGATCTTGGCATCCGAGACGATTTTCCTGACGGCGGGTATCTCATCCGCAACCCGCTTTGCAAGGGCGTCGGGCGTGCCGTTGACCACTTCGAAGCCGAGCTTGTTGGCCTGTTCGATCACCGCCGGGTCCGCCATGACCTCCCGCGTGGCGGTGGTCACTTTGGTCACAATGTCCTTCGGCGTTCCCGCCACCGCGAACAGGGCCTGGAACGTGTCGGATACGAAATCCTTGTAGCCCAGTTCCACCATGGTCGGCACATCGGGAAGGGAGAACCAGCGCTTGGCGCCGGTCACGGCGAGCGCGTTCAGGCGACCGGCCTTGATCAGCGGTTCGGCCGGGGGCAGCGCGACACAGGCATACTGCACATCCCCCTGGAGCACGGCGGCGGTGGCAGGGCCGGCGCCGCGATAGGGGACGTGGGTGACGTCCATCTTTTCCAGCAGCTTCAGCCACTCGAGCAGCGTGTAGCCGTCCGGCGTGGCGCGTGCGGCGACGCCCATGCCCGTATTGCCGGCCGCGCCGGGCCGGTTCTCGATGACGAACGCCTGTCCGAGCTTCTTCTGAAGCCCTTCGCCCAGCACGCGGGCGATGAGGTCGGTCGGGCCGCCCGGTGCGAACGGCACGATGATGGTGACCGGACGGGTGGGATAGTCGTTCGCCATCGCGGGCAGGGCCGTGAGGCAAGTGAGAGCGCCAAGGCCGAAAAGGCCCGTGCGCAGATGGCGCGCGAGGCGCGTCAGGTGATTGGCCATGGTGTTTCCTCCGTGATGCGCTGGCGGATCGCGACCGCCGCCTCCCCCGACGGCCGCATTCTGGTGCGCAGCCTGCCGGATAGTCCGGGGGCGTGCCCCCGGACCTGATCGTGAATGGAATAGCCGGAGCGTCAGTCCACGGAGATGCCGCTGGACTGGATGATCTCGCGCCACATGGGGACTTCCTTGTCCACCACCGCCTGAAGGGCCGCCGGCCCCTGCGCGATCACGCCGAAGCCAGCCTTGGCGAGCTTCTCCTTGATGTCGGCCCGCTGCAGCACCGCGATCGAGGCCTTCGACACCTTGTCGATGACCGCCTGAGGCGTTCCCGCCGGCGCAAACAGCGCCTGGAAGGTCTCGGATTCGAAGTCGGGGAAGCCGAGTTCCATCACGGTTGGCAGATCCGGCAGGTCGAACCAGCGCTTGGCGCCGGTCTCCGCGAGGCCGATCACCTTGCCGGACTTGATCTGCGGATGGGCGGGGGGCAGGGCCGTGGAGGCGAGTGGTACCTGATTGCCGAGCACCGCCTGCATGGCGGGACCCGCGCCGGAGAAGGGCACGTGAAGGATGTCGATGCCGGCCCGCTTCTTCAGCAGTTCCATGGCAAGGTGCGGCGTGGTGCCAGCGCCCGGGCTGCCATAGGAGAGCTTGCCCGGCTCTGCCTTCGCCATCTTGATGAGATCGGCCAGGGTCTTGATACCCGCCTGCGGATTGGCCACGAAGACGTTGGGCGAGGACCCCAGATTGGCGACCGGCAGGAAGTCCTTCTTGTAGTCGTAAGGGACATTCTTGTAGAGGCCCGGATTCACCACATAGGCGCTCGACGTGAGCAGCATGGTGTAGCCGTCATTCTTCGCGCGGGCGACGGCGCCAATGCCGATATTGCCGCCGGCGCCACCGCGATTTTCGATCACCACGGTCTGGCCAAGGGCCTCGCCCAGCGGGCCCGCCAGAACGCGGGCCATCACGTCGGTGGGTCCGCCAGGCGCGAACGGCACGATGAAGGTGATGAAGCGTTCGGGATAGCCCTGCGCATGGGCCGGGCGGATGAGGGCGGGCGTCGCCAGCGCGCCGGCCATAAGCGTGAGCGCGGTGCGGCGCGTCAGGCGCGTGTTGGGTGTATCGGTCATGGTCACCTCCCTGGGTGTAATTCGGATGCGCGGGCCTTGCGGCGGCGCGGCGTTCATCCCCTAAGATTCGATCTGAATTGTTCTTCATCGGCGGATTGCTTCCGCCTTCCAGTCAGTGGGGAGGCCGCTGAGCGACCTCCCCGTCATGTCGTGCTCAGAAGCCAGTGCGTCCGGTCAGCGGATCGCCATCGGGTTCACGGGACCGCCCACGGCGCCGGTGATCGGCAGGGTGGGGGCGACGAACATGAATTCGTAGGTCTTGTCGCCGGCGCAGGCGGCGGCGAGTTCGTCGAGGAAGAAGATCTCGCCCATGGTCAGGCCCATGATCGGGATGCAGATCCAGTGCCAGGGCTGGTTGGCCTCGCTGTCGTTCGGCCGCACCTCCACGCCCCAGGTGTCGGTGGCGACCGCAGCCACCTGCTTCTCGTGCAGCCAGTAGAGCGTCTCGAAGGCAAGGCCCGGAGCGTCGCCGCCGGGATAGCCGTCCCAGTGGCCGAGCGCCTTCTGCTTGGCCATCTGGCCGGTGCGCACCAGCAGGAAGTCGCCGCGCCCCACCGTCACGTTCTGCGACTTGCAGGCGGCGTCGAGGATGTCGTTGGTGATGGCGAAGCCGTCTTCCAGGCAATCCACCCCCATGTGGCGGGCGATGTCGAGCAGGACGCCGCGGCCGACCATGCGGTCGCGCACATGCTCGATACCGCACTTGGCCGCCCCGAAGGACGACACCTCGCGGCAATCATAGCCGTTCCACATATAGTCCTTGTAGAAGATGTGGCCGAGGCCATCCCAGTGCGTCGCCGACTGGAGCGGCAGCAGCACGAGATCATCCGCCGAGCGGATGCCGCGCTTGTCCAGCACGCCGGAATAGGCGTCCGTGCCGGTGCGGAGCATGGTGTGGACGGGGTTGAAGCGGCCGACCGGGGGGAACTTGGTCTTGCCGCCCTGCGGACCCTTGTTATCGAAGTCGATGGCGAGCGAGAACACCTGCCCGGTGCGCACGAGGCCGGCGGCCTTCACCACGTCACCCGGCTGCACATAATTGAGGGTGCCGATATGGTCTTCCGGCCCCCACTTGCCCCAGTTCTTCAGTTCTTCGGCGGCGGCCTCGACATCCTTCATGGTGATGGGCTTGCCGCTGGTGTTCTGCGCACTCATGCCTTGACGTTCCTTCCGTCTGTCGTGTCGGGATAATCGTGAGGCGGGGCGATCAGCCGCCCGCGCCGAAATCGAGAGGCTGTGCGCTCTCGGGCACGCTGGGCGCACGGAAACCGGCGACCAGGAACGGGATCAGCTGGGTGAGCGCGGCGCGCTGGTCGCTGGGGTCGCAGGCGTCGGTGAGGCTGCGGATGCGGCCGCTATAGGCCATGGTGTAGACCATGGTTCCCAGCAGGAAATGGAAGCGCCACGCCACGTCGGCCGGCGGCAGATCGGGCAGGGCGGCCTGAAGCGCGGCCATGAAGGCCTTGCTGCTCTCGTCGAACGCCTTGGAGAGGATGCGCTGGTGCACCTTTTCCGGCTCGGTGCCGAGGCGCGCGCGCAGCCGGGCGAAGGCGGGGCCGCCGAAGCGCGGCTCCATGCCGAGCGTCAGCGCCGGCAGCAGGAAGGCGGTGAGGATCTGCTCCAGCAGCGGCGGCCGCCCCGGCCCCTTCCGGCATTCCGCCAGCATGCGCATCCGCTCGTCCGCGATGGGCTTGGCGCGGGCGGCGAAGATGGCTTCCAGCAGGCCTTCCTTGGAGCCGAAATGATAGTGGAGCGAGGCGAGGTTCACCTGCGCGGCGGCGGTGATGGCGCGCACGCTGCAGGCGGCCAGTCCCTCGTCCGCAAACATCCGCTCCGCCACCATGAGCAGGCGCTCGCGCGGCGTCAGCCCCGAGAGGACCTGGCGGATATCCGCGAAACGGTCTTCCGGCGCATCACCTTCTGGCTCCACGAGCTGTGGCTGCTTCGACATTTCCAAAATCCCCGGCGGACTGCCCGCCCCGAAGCCCTGACTTAAGTCCCGGCGGCGTGTCCCGCCCGCTGCGGGCCCCGTCGTGATCCACCACAAACAGGGCCTTGACGCATTCAAACGTATGTTTACCGTAAACAGTCGTTTATGCATGTCAAGCTGCCGTTCACCGATGGGAACGGGAGAACACCAGGAGACGCCGAAAGTGGGTAAGACGATCCTCACCGTTGCGGTGACAGGAAACCAGACGACCTTGGCCCAGCATCCGGGCCTGCCCTGCACGCCGAAGCAGATTGCCGATGCGGCCATCGAATCGTGCAAGGCGGGCGCCGCCGTGGCCCACATCCATGTGCGCTACGATGACGGGCGCCCGAGCATGGAGCTTGCCCACTACAAGGAAGTGGTGGACCGGATCCGCGATTCCGGCTGCGGCCTCATCATCAACCTCACCACCGGCCCCGGCCAGCGCTTCATTCCCAGCGAGGACGATCCGAAGGTGGCGGCCCCCGGCACCACCCTCATGCCGCCCATGCGCCGCGTCGAGCATGTGATCGCGCTGAAGCCGGAAATCTGCACCCTCGACCTCAACACCATGTGGTCGGGCACGAGCTGCGTCATCAACTCCCCGCAGAACGTCACCGTCATGGCCAATGCCATGAAGGAAGCCGGCTCCAAGCCGGAGCTGGAAGTGTTCGATTCCGGCGACATCCAGCTCGCCAAGGTGCTGATCGAGCAGGGCGTGCTTGAAGAGCCGCCGCTGTTCCAGATCGTCACCGGCATCCGCTACGGCTTCCCCGGCACGGTGGAAACGCTGGTCTATGCCAAGTCCCTGCTGCCGCAGAACGCGCACTGGGCCGCCTTCGGCATCGGCCGCATGATGTTCCCCATGGTCGCCGCCGCCTACACGCTCGGCGCCCATGTACGCTGCGGCTTCGAGGATGCGGTGCAGATCCGTCGCGGCCAGCTGGCCGAGAGCAATGCGCAGATGGTGGCGAAGGCCGCGCGCATCGTGGACGATCTGGGTGGCGAACTGGCCTCGCCCGCCGAGGCGCGCGCCATTCTCGGCCTGAAGGCGTGACCGCGCTCACCTCCCTTGCCGGCCGCTCCGCCCTTGTGGTGGGCGGCTCCGGCGGCATCGGTGCGGCGACGGCGGAACGCCTCGCCGCGCTCGGCGCCCGCGTCACCGTCACCTATCGCAACCGGGCCGAAGAGGCCCGCGCGCTTCTCGCCCGGCTGCCGGGCGAGGGGCATGCGGCGGTGGAGGCGAATGTGGAAGACAGCGCCTCCCTCGCGCGGCTTGCGCAGGAGATGGCGGCGGATGGCGGGGTGCTCCACATCCTCGTCAATGCCGCCGGCTTCACCCGTGCCATCAAGCATGCGGACCTCGACGCGCTGGACGATGCCTTCATCGACCGCATGTTCGCGGTCAACTGGCGCGGCAGCTTCGCGGCGGTGCGCGCCTTCGCCCCCCTGCTCACGGCGAGCGGGGACGGGCTGGTGGTGAATGTCTCGTCCATCGCCGGCCAGAACGGCGTGGGCAGCAACATCGCCTATTGCGCGGTGAAGGCCGGCATCGACGTGATGACCAAGTCGCTGGCCCGCGCGCTCGCACCTGCGGTGCGGGTGATGGCGGTCTCTCCGGGTGTGGTGGACACCGACTTCGTGCCGGGACGCGATGCCTCCTTCAACGAGAAGGTGGGCGCCACCATCCCGCTGAAGCGCATCGCGTCGGCGGGGGATGTGGCGGATGCCATCGTCGCCTGCGCCACCACGCTGCGCTATTCCACCGGCTCCATTCTGATGGTGGACGGCGGACGGGCGCTCTGATGGCCCCCTCTTCCCTCTCCCGCTCCGGCGGGGGAGGGAATGGCGGCTTTCACAGCGGCGCTTGCGTGCGGTTCTGCGCGCGGGCCGGGGAGCGGCGCGTGCGGGCCTTGGACGCCGGCGCGACCGGCGGGCGGGCACGGCGCGTGGCCAGCAGCATGAGGCCGGCAGGCAGCAGGCCGAGCAGCACGAAGGCCGGCACGATCACCCCGTCTCCCACCATGCCGTGGCGCGCGGCCAGCAGCAGCGCAAAGGTCACCGCGGCGCTGAGCACGGCAGCGGCAAACAGGGCGGCAAATGCCTTTGGCCCCGCACCAAAGCGATGGGCGGCCACCAGCAGTGTCCATGCGGCGAGGGGCAGCAGCAGCAAAGCGGTGGCCAGCCCCGAATTGTAGCGCATGAGGCCCACCGCCGCGCCGATATGCAGGATGAGAGTGCCGAGCGGCACCGCGAACACCGTCAGCCCCAAGAGCGGATGGCGATGCACCGTGAGAACGGCGATCAGCGCGGCGATCCAGACCGTGCCCACATTGAGCCCGGTGATGACCGACAGCGGCACGGGGCAGGCCACCGCATCGCGAAAGCCGAAGCCGGTGCACAGGGCATTGAGCAGGCCGGCAGGCCGGCCCGTCAGGTCCAGCCCGTTTTCCTCGAACTGGTGCAGGAGGGTGAGGGCGAGGGCCGCGAACACCAGCCAGCCCAGATCGTGCCAGCGGGGAGGCGCGGCTGAAATCAGGGCGCCTTGGGCGCCGCGACCCCGGCGCGCACCAGCCCAAGGGTGCGCCCGTAATGGGAGGCGAGAGCGGAGACGGCCGTCTCCTCGTCCCGGTCCATGGCCGCCTCGAACAAGGCGAGATGTTCGCTGTGGGCGTCCCGCTCGTCTCCGCTCGGGGCGGAGCGGGCGAGGGCGCGATAGCGTTCGGACTGTTCAAACAGCGTGCGCTGGAACCGCATCAGCCAGTTGAGCCCGCAGCCCCCCACCAGCGCGGCGTGGAAAGCGAAATGCAGGTCCGCCCAGCTTCCGTCATGGGGCGCGGGCTGGCGGGCCAGCGCATAGGGCACCTGCCGCAGCGCATCCCATGCCTCGCGCAGGTTCGCCTCCCACTCCGCCCCGCCTTCCGCCATGGAGCGGCGCAGGGCCAGCGTCTCGATTTCGATGCGGGTCCGGGTCAGGTCCTCAAGGTCGCGGATGTCCAGCGGCGTCACCCGGAAGCCGCGCTGGTCCTCGCTGATGACGAAACCATCCGCCACGAGGCGCGAGAGCGCCTCGCGCACCGCCGAGAGGCTGACATCGAACCGCTTGGCGAGCAGCGCGATGGGCAGCTTTTCACCCGGCGGCAGGCGGCAGGTGAGAATGTCCGCCCGCAGGGAGGCGTGCACGGCGGAGGTAAGGGAGCGCACCGGAGCGGCGGGCGCCGTGAGGCCCGATGATCGTGTCCGCGCCGTCGTCTCCATCCCATTCCCCCCGCAATCCCGTGTCAGGCCCCGATCTGCGCCCGGGCATAGGCCGCGATCTCGCCGCGTGTCGCCACATGGATATCGTCCCGGCCCGCGACACGCCGCGCGATTTCCTCATAAGCCCATGCACCGCCGGGACGACCATAGCAATGGGCGTGCGCCGTTACGTCAATGATGAGCGCGCCGTCATCCGCCTTCAGCGTGTTGGCAAGGAAGGTGTCGAACAGTTCGAGGAACTGCGTGGGCGTGCGCCCGAACCGCATGGCGTGCGGCAGATCGTTGATTTCCATGTTGAACGGCACGGCGACGATTTCGCCCTTGTCGAACTGCTGGATATAGGGGGCGTCGGTGTCGAGCACGTCGCCCTGCCAGTCATAACCCAGTTCCGCCAGCGTCTCGATGGTGTCGAGCCCGGCCGTGCCGCGCGGGCTCATCCAGCCGCGCGGGCGGGCGCCGGTGACCGAGGCGAGCGCGTCCGTGGTGCGAATCACATTGTCCCGGTTGGCATCGGCCGAGAGACCTGCGGGAATGATGTCCTGCGCGTAGGAGTGGGCGACGATCTCGTGCCCGGCGCCGAAGATGGCCTTCACCTGATCGGGCTGGCGTTCGGCGAAGATGCCGCTCACCATCACCGAGGCCGTGACCTTCTGCCGGTCGAGGATGCGCAGCAGCCGCTCGATGCCGCAGGTGGCGCCATAGGTGCCCCAGGACAGTGCGTTGGCATCGAAGGTGCCGGGCGGCAGCGGATTGCCCATGGGGCCGATGCCCGGTGCCTTGCCGTCGGACCAGGCCTCATAGGCAAGGTTGAAGATCACCGCCACGTGGCGTCCTCCCGGCCAGCGGAAATCGCGCCCGGTCTTGCGGATGCGGGGGGAGGGGGTGGCGGTCATGGATCGCTCCTTGGTGGGGTTCGTTGCCTATGGCACACCATGGCGCAGACCTCCCGTCAAGAGAAAATCGATTATTGTGATTTTGGCTGGATCGCCGTAAATGAGCCTTTGAACGGCATTGTGCAGGAAAGACGGCACATTTGCCCGGATCGATTTTATTGGGAGAGAACCATGCGTCTGATGATGGTCCGCACTGCGGATGGCGCCGCGCTCGGCGTGGTGGACGGCGACACCGTGACAATCCTGCCCGGCCGTTCGCTGCGTGACGTGGCAGCGGGCGGGGCGAAGGCCCTTGCCGAAGTCGCCGCTGCCGCTGCCGCCGCCCCGGCGGACGCCCGCCAGCCGTTCGACAGCGTGACCGCCGCGCAGCCGTTCGAGAACCAGGGCAAGTTCATCTGCATCGGGCTCAACTTTACCGACCACGCCAAGGAAGGCGGAAATCCGATTCCGGATTATCCCGCATTGTTCCTGCGCGTCCATTCCTCTCTCATCGCCCATGGCGAGCCCATGGTGTGCCCCAACGCGTCGCACACCTTTGATTACGAGGCGGAACTCACCATCGTCATCGGCAAGGGCGGCCGCCACATCTCCGAGGAAAACGCCCTCGATCATGTGTTCGGCTACACCATCTTCAATGACGGCAGCGTGCGCTCCTACCAGCGCAAGTCCACCCAGTGGACCGCCGGCAAGAATTTCGACAAGACCGGCCCGATTGGCCCGGTGGTCGTGACCAGCGACGACCTGCCCCCCGGCGCCACCGGCCTTGGCATCCGCTCGATCCTCAACGGGCAGGTGATGCAGAACGGGACCACGGACGACTTCATCTTCTCCGTCGCCAAGGTGGTCTCCACCCTGTCCGAAATCATGACCCTTGAGCCGGGCGACCTGATCGCCACCGGCACCCCGGCCGGCGTCGGCTATCCGCGCAAGCCCCCGGTCTTCCTCAAGGCGGGCGACGAGATCGTGATCGAGATCGACGGCATCGGCCGCCTGGTGAACCCCGTCGTCGCGGAAGGCTGAAGCCATGCGGGTGGTGGAGATCCGCGAAAAGGCGGTGAAACTGAAGAGCCGCCTGCGCAACGCGGCCTTCTCCTTCGACGAGATGACCACCTCCCTCGTGGCGGTGGTCACCGACGTGGTGCGGAACGGCCGGCCGGTCATCGGCTATGCGTTCAACTCCACCGGCCGCTATGCCTGCGGCGCGCAGATGCGCGACCGCTTCGTTCCCCGCCTGATGCGGGAGGAGGCGCTGACCCTCGACCCCGCCGCCTTCGACCCGGACCTCTGGCTCAAAGCCATGATGTTCGGCGAGAAGCCGGGCGGGGACATGGAGCGCTCGGTCGCCATCGGCACCCTGGAGCACGCCCTGTGGGACGCGGTCGGCAAGATCGCGGACCGGCCGGTGTGGGACCTCATCGCCCAGCGCTACCGGGGCGGGCAGGCCCATCCGAAAGTGTTCTGCTATGTGGGGGGCGGATGGTACGCCCCCGGCAAGACCATCGCCGACCTGCTGGACGAGGTGCGCCGCTATCTCGACATGGGTTACACCCTCATCAAGGTGAAGGTGGGCGGCGCGCCGCTCGCCGAAGACCTCGCCCGGCTTGAGGCGGTGATCGCCCTGCTCGGCGACCCCTCCAGGCTGGCGGTGGACGCCAATTGCGGCATCCCGCCGGCGTTGCGGCCGGACTATGCGGCGGCCCTGCGGCCGCTCGGACTGCGCTGGTTCGAGGAGCCCGCCCACCCCGGAGATTTTCTGGGCAATGCTGAGTTTATCGCGTCGTATGTGAATGCAGTGGCGACGGGAGAGAACCTGTTCTCGCTCGAAGACGTACGCAATCTCGTGCGCCATGGCGGCATGCGGCCGGGGGTGGACATCATCCAGACCGACGTGCCGCAATCCTACGGCATCGGCACAGCAGCGCGAATTCTTGAGATGCTGGAAGCACATGGCTGGTCGGCATCATCGGTCCTGCCCCACGGCGGCAACCAGATGTCGCTGAACCAGAGCGCCGCTTTCGGCTACGGAATGTGCGAATCCTATCCCGACGCCTTCGGCGTCTTTTCCGGCTATGCCGATGATCTTAAAGTGGAAAACGGCTTCATCACCGCAGGCGACTGGCCCGGCCTCGGATTTGAACGGCAGTCCGAGCTGATCGCGATGTTCCGGGATGTGGCGGAGTAAGGCTCCGGACCATCCGGCCTGACATCCATCAAAATGAAAGGTCATCCCCGGACATGAGCCGGGGATGACCTTTTTCGTTAGATCAGGCCAGCGCCTTCAGCGCGGCAAGACCGGCATACTTCGCGGTGTCGCCCAGTTCCTGCTCGATGCGCAGGAGCTGGTTATACTTGGCGGTACGATCGGAACGGGCGAGGGAGCCGGTCTTGATCTGTCCGCAATTGGTGGCCACCGCGAGGTCCGCAATGGTCGCATCCTCGGTCTCGCCCGAGCGATGGGACATCACCGCCCGATAGCCCGCCTTATGCGCCATCTCCACCGCTTCCAGCGTCTCGGTGAGCGAGCCAATCTGGTTCACTTTCACCAGAATGGCGTTGCCGGTCGCTTCCTTGATGCCGCGCGACAGCCGTTCCACATTGGTCACGAACAGGTCGTCGCCTACCAGCTGGCACTTGCTGCCGATGGTGTCGGTCAGCAGCTTCCAGCCGGCCCAGTCGTCCTCGGACATGCCGTCTTCAATGGTCACAATGGGATAGGCGCCGACGAGGCTGGCCAGATACTGCACCTGGGCCTCGATGTCCCGCACCTTGCCCTCGCCCTCATAGTGATAGGCGCCGTTCTTGAAGAACTCGGTGGCCGCGCAGTCGAGCCCGATGAACACGTCCCGGCCCGGCTTGAAGCCGGCCTTCTCGACGGCGCCCATCACGAAGTCCAGCGCCGCCTCGGCCGAGGCGAGATTGGGGGCAAAGCCGCCCTCATCGCCCACATTGGTGTTGTGGCCGGCGTCCTTCAGGCCCTTTTTCAGGGTGTGGAAG
This sequence comes from Rhizobiales bacterium 12-68-15, assembly GCA_002279855.1. Taxonomy (GTDB): domain Bacteria; phylum Pseudomonadota; class Alphaproteobacteria; order Rhizobiales; family Xanthobacteraceae; genus Aquabacter. The sequence continues at coordinate 2,695 of NCCY01000127.1, read as the reverse complement.
ATTTCCGCGCCCCAGCGCAGGCCCTCGCGGAAGCTCTCCGCGCCGGCCGGCAGGATCATGAATTCCTGAAAGTCGATGGGGTTATCCGCATGGGCGCCGCCATTGATGATGTTCATCATCGGCACCGGCAGGGTGCGGGCGTTCACGCCGCCCACATAGCGGTAGAGCGGAAGCGCGGCGGCCTGCGCGGCGGCCTTCGCCACGGCCAGCGAGACGCCCAGGATGGCGTTGGCGCCGAGGCGGGCCTTGTTGTGGGTGCCGTCGAGGGCGATCAGGGTCTGGTCGATCTTGACCTGCTCCTCGGCGTCGAATCCGCCGATGGCGTCGAAGATCTCGCCATTGACCGCATCCACGGCCTTCTCGACACCCTTGCCGAGATAGCGGCCCTTGTCGCCGTCGCGCAGTTCCACCGCCTCATGGGCGCCGGTGGAGGCGCCGGACGGCACTGCGGCGCGGCCGAGCGAGCCGTCTTCCAGCAGCACATCCACTTCAACCGTGGGATTGCCACGGCTATCCAGGATTTCGCGGCCGACAATATCGACAATGGCGGTCATGGAACGTGCCTTCCTTTGCGTGTCCGGCGGGATGAACGCCCGGGACGTGTGATTGGCGACCCTGAAGGCCGCTTTCGGCGCCGCTTCTAGCGCGTGCGGCGCGGAAAGCGAAGAGGGCGCGGCGGGACACCTTGCCCTTCGCGGACGAAACGCCGAAATGTCGGCTGCTCCCCAAGGGCGCGCAGAAGGACGACACGCGAATGACCGAAGAGACGCTTCAACTCGGCCGCAATGTGCCGGTGCCCGCAGGGCCTGAGGAGGCGGTGCTGGAGGCCGTGCCCAATCCGCATCCGGACACCAATTACGTTGCCCGCTTCACCTGCCCGGAATTCACCTCGCTCTGCCCGGTGACCGGCCAGCCGGACTTCGCCCACCTCGTCATCGACTATGTTCCCCACCGCCTTCTGGTGGAATCCAAGTCGCTCAAGCTCTATCTGACCTCCTTCCGGAACCATGGCGCCTTCCACGAGGACTGCACCATCGGCATCGCCAAGCGCCTCGTCGGGCTGCTGGCGCCACGTTATCTGCGCATGGCGGGCTACTGGTATCCGAGGGGGGGCATCCCCATCGATGTTTTCTGGCAGACTGGCACCCTGCCGAACGGCACGTGGCTGCCCGATCCGGGGGTCGCGCCTTATCGCGGGCGCGGCTGAAGGCAGCCGGGACAAAAAGGGGAGGGGCGCGGCATGGCGAAGCTGATCGTCACCAACGGGGATTCGGCTGCGGCCAATATTCGCGCGAGTGGTCTGAAGGGGCGCGTGCTGGAATGGCGCGACATGCTCCATGACGGCCCGGTGCCCGCCTCCGACAGTCTCGAAATCGTCTCCGATGCCCGCGCGGATTATATCGCGCAGGCATTGGGGCTCGATTTCGGCGAGGTCCGCGCAGACTTTGCCCAGCGCGACGGGCTGATCTCCGCCCATATCGCCTATTCCGATGTGGAGCTCTGGTTCGAGCACGACCTCTTCGACCAGCTCCAGCTGATCCAGCTTCTCTCTTTCTTCGCCCGCGAGCCGGAACGGGTGGGGCTGCGGCTGATGCAGGCCGACACGTATCTCGGTGCTCTCGCCCCGGAACGCATGCCCGATCTCGCCCCCGCCGCGACGCCGGTCACCAGCCTGCAACTGGAGACAGGGCGCACGGCATGGGCCGCCTTCACCGCCGCAACGCCGGAAGGCATCGCGGCGCTTGCGGCGGGGCATATGGCGCACCTGCCATGGCTCGCGCCCGCCCTGCGCCGGCTGCTGGCGGAGTTGCCGGCGCTCGGCAGCGGACTTTCGCTGACACAGGAGCGCACGCTGCGTGCGCTCAAGGACGGGCCGGTCAGTGCCGGGCACCTGTTCGGTGTGGTGACCGGGCAGGAAGAGGCGCAGTTTCTGGGCGATCTCGGCTTCTTTCTCAGGCTCGATGAAATGGCGTTCGGCGCCGAGCCCCTGATTGCCGGCCTTCCGCATACTGTCCGTGCCGTGCCGACCTTCACGCCGTCTGATCCGCCCGGCCCTGAGCAGGCCGGTTACCGAGCCTATGCATCGAGCCTCGTTCGGCTCACGCCGGCCGGGAATGCCGTGCTGCGCGGCGAGCTTGACCATGCGGGGGTGAACGCCATCGACCGCTGGCTTGGCGGCACCCGCATCGCGGGTGCCAATCCGTGGCGTTATGACCGGGTCACCGACCAGGTGATTGCGCCGGCGATGGCGCTGTCATAGGTCCAGCCGCACATCTGATGCGTCCGCACGGACCCGAAGCGGTGCCGTGGCGTTGATCCGGCGCGATGCGGATGGAGGCAACGAGATGCGGTGGGATGATTTCCGATCAAGCGGCAATGTGGAGGACCGGCGCGGGATGCGCATGCCCGGCGGACGCGGGGGCATAGGCATCGGGACCCTCATCGTCGTCGGGCTGGTGGGATGGGCGCTGGGTATCAACCCGCTCGTGCTGCTTTCGGGGCTCGATGCCATCCAGGGCGGCGGGTCGCAACAAGAGCAGAGTGCCGCGCCGCAAGGCCGGCAGGGCGCGCCGACCGATGAACTCGGCCGCTTCGCCTCCAATGTGCTGGCGCAGACCGAGGATGTATGGGCTGAACTTTTCCGCCAGCAGGGCCGCACCTACAAGGACCCGACCATGGTGCTGTTCTCCGGCTC
>NCCY01000383.1 GCA_002279855.1 Rhizobiales bacterium 12-68-15 | reverse complement strand
GCTTGCCGCGCGCGGTCCCGTCACCCTGCTGATGCCGCGCAACAGCCCCGACAAGCTGGTGGCCAAGGTCACCTATAACGGCCCGCTCAAGGCGCCGGTGGCCAAGGGCGCGGAAGTGGCCAAGCTGGAAATCACCCGGGGTCCGCTGAAGGTCATGGAACTGCCGCTGGTCACCACGGAAGAGGTGCCGGTGGGCTCCCTGTGGCAGCGTGCGCTCGATGGCGCCGGGATCATGGTGGGCGACACGGCCCGCGACCTTGGCCAGAAGGTCATGGCCAAGCTCGGCAAATGAGCGGCGGACGGTTCATTACGCTCGAAGGCGGTGAAGGCAGCGGCAAGTCCACACAGGCGCGCCGGCTGGCCGACCTGCTGCGCGAATCCGGGCATGATGTGGTGCTGACCCGCGAACCTGGCGGCTCGCCCGGCGCGGAACTGGCGCGGGCGGCGCTGCTGTCAGGCGCCATCCGGCCCTATGGCGTGGAGGCGGAAGCGGTGATGTTCGCGGCCGCGCGCCTTGACCATGTGGAGCACACCATCCGGCCCGCGCTGATGGCGGGCAAATGGGTCATCTGCGACCGCTTCACCGATTCGACCCGGGTCTATCAGGGCGCGGTCGGCCAGGTGCCGGACGCGCTGCTGCGCGGCCTGGAGCATGCGACCGCCGCCCATGCGCGACCGGACCTGACCCTCATTCTCGACCTGTCCCCCGACATCGGGCTCGCCCGCGCCAGCGCCCGGGCACAGGGCGCGCAGGCGGACCGCTTCGAAGGCGAGGGGCTCGCCTTCCATCGCGCGGTGCGCGCGGCGTTTCTGGAGATCGCGCAGGCAGACCCCGCCCGCTGCGTGGTGGTGGATGCGCAGGGCAATGCGGAGACGGTGGCACAGCGCATCCGCTCGGCCGTGCTGTCCCGGTTGCCGGAGGCGCGGCGCGCCCGCGTGCCGGCATGAGCGAAGGCGATATCCTTCCCGGCGCGCCGCATCCGCGCACGCGCGCCCGCCTGTTCGGCCATGCCGCCTTTGAAGCGGACCTGTTGGGCGACTGGCGCGCGGGGCGCTTTCCCCATGCGCTGCTGATCGGCGGCCCCGAGCTGCTGGTGCTGCGCCGTGCGGCGGAGGCGGGGGAGGACAAGGTTCCGACCATCATCCCGGCGGAGATGGTGCGCAAGGTGCGCAATTTCTTCGGCGCCACGGCGGCGGGCGGCGGCTGGCGGGTGTGCATCGTGGATGCGGTGGACGATCTCAACGCCTTCGGCGCCAATGCGCTGCTGAAGACGCTGGAGGAGCCGCCGCCGCGCGCGCTGTTCCTTCTGGTGTGCCATGCGCCGGGGCGGGTGCTGCCCACCATCCGCTCGCGCACCCGGCTGCTGCGCCTGCGTCCGCTCTCGGATGGCGATGTGCTGGCCGCGCTCGATGACCTGCGCGGCGACATGGAGGATCTGCAGGAAGCGTCCCTGCCGGGGGCGGCCGCCGCTGCGGGCGGAAGCGTCCGCCGGGCGCTGGTTCTGGCGCGCGGCGAGGGGCTGGAGGTGCGCTCCGCCACCCTGCGGCTGCTGGAGCAGCTTCCCAATGCCCGCCCGGAGGAGATGCACGCTCTGGGGGCGCGGCTTCAGGGCGACCGGGCGGACGGGCTGGACCTGTTCGTGGAGGCGGTCAGCGACTGGGTCGCGGGCGCAGTGACGCAAGGCGGGCTTGAACGGCGGCGCCTTGTCCGCCTTGGCGAGGTGTGGGAGAAGGTGCGACGCGCGGCGGGCGAGGCGGACACGTTCAACCTCGATCGCAAGGCGCTGGTTTTTCGCATCTTCACCGAACTTGCCGAGGCCGTGCGCGCCTGACGCGCCGGACGGCGGTTCCCCGCAGCCCGCAATGCGGTGCGCGGACAGACCGGACAGGGCCCCATGTCGTCCAAGTCGTCGGGCAAGCCGCCCTTCTACATCACCACCGCCATCGCCTATCCCAACGGCGTGCCGCACATGGGCCACGCCTACGAGGCCATTGCGACCGACTGCATTGCAAGGTTCAAGCGGCTCGACGGCTATGACGTGCGCTTCCTGACCGGCACGGACGAGCACGGCATCAAGATGCTCCAGACCGCGCAGAAGGCGGGCATCACGCCGCGCGAACTGCTGGAGCGCAACGTGCCCCGCTTCCAGGCCATGGTGGACGGCTTCGGGCTGTCCAATGACGACTTCATCCGCACCACGGAAGAGCGCCACCACGCCTCCGCGCAGGCCATCTGGGACAAGATGGCGGCGAAGGGCGACATCTACAAATCCACCTATGCCGGCTGGTATTCGGTGCGTGACGAGGCCTATTACGCCGAGGACGAGACCACCCTGAATGCCGATGGCGTGCGCCTCGGCCCGCAGGGGACGCCGGTGGAGTGGGTGGAGGAAGACAGCTATTTCTTCCGCCTGTCCGCCTACCAGCAGAAGCTGCTCGACCATTACGCCGCCAATCCCGGCTTCATCATGCCGGAAGCGCGGCGCAACGAGGTGGTGAGCTTCGACTGGGGCATTCCGGTGCCGGGTGATCCCAAGCACATCATGTATGTGTGGGTGGATGCGCTGACCAACTACATCACCGCGCTCGGCTATCCCGACACGGACAGCGACCTGTTCAGCACCTACTGGCCGGCGAACCTGCATGTCATCGGCAAGGACATCATCCGCTTCCATGCGGTCTACTGGCCCGCTTTCCTGTGGTCGGCCGGCCTGCCGGCGCCGGAGCGGGTGTTCGGCCACGGCTTCCTGTTCAATCGCGGGGAGAAGATGTCCAAGTCGGTGGGCAATGTGGTCGATCCGTTCGAGCTGCTGGCGCTCTACGGGCTTGATCCGGTCCGCTATTTCTTCCTGCGCGAGGTCTCGTTCGGGCAGGATGGCTCCTATAGCCACGAGGCGATCGTCTCGCGCATGAATGCGGATCTCGCCAACGATCTCGGCAATCTGGCGCAGCGCTCGCTGTCCATGATCGCCAAGAATCTGGACGGGGTCATGCCGCAGCCGGGGCCGCTCTCGCCGGAAGACGAGGCGATGCTCGCGCTGGCGGACGGGATGCTGGCCAAGGCCCGCGAGGCCATGGAGAGTCAGGCCATCCACCAGTATCTCGGCGCGGTCTGGGCCGTGGTGGCGGAGGCCAACCGCTATTTCGCCGCCGCCGCGCCCTGGGCACTGCGCAAGACCGATCCGCCGAAGATGGGCACGGTGATCCGGCAGGTGGGCATCCTCGCCCAGCCGGTCATGCCGACCAGTGCGGGCAAGCTGCTGGATCTGCTGGCGCTGCCGGCGGATGAGCGGGACTTTGCCCGTCTCGGCGCTGCTCATCGCCTGCCCTCGGGCGGGACGCTGCCGGCCCCCGTGGGGGTGTTCCCGCGCTATGTGGAACCGGAAGCGGCGGGCTGAGCGCGCCGCGTCCGGTCCCCCGTCTCATCGGCCTCAATAGAGGCCGGTGAGATAGTAGAAGCCGATCACGAAGAAGACGGCCGCCGTCTTCAGCAGCGTGATCGCGAAGATGTCGCCATAGGACTGGCGGTGCGTGAGCCCGCAGACGGCGAGAAGGGTGATCACCGCGCCGTTATGGGGCAGGGTATCCATGCCGCCGGAGGCCATGGATGCCACGCGGTGCATCACCTCCAGCGGGATGCCCGCGGCATCCGCGGCCGCGATGAACTGGTCGGACATCGCGGCGAGCGCGATGGACAGCCCGCCCGACGCCGAGCCGGTGATGCCGGCAAGCGTTGTCACCGAGATCGCCTCGTTCACCAGCGGGTTCGGAATGGCGCCGAGCGCGTTGCGGATGACGAGGAAGCCGGGCAGGGCCGCGATGACGGCGCCGAAGCCATATTCGGACGCGGTGTTGAGGCCGGCGAGAAGCGCCCCTGCCACCGCCGACTGGGTGCCGTTGGCGAACTGGGCCGAAACCCGCCGGAACGCGAACACCAGCACGGTGAGGATGCCCAGAACCAGCGCGCCGGCCACCGACCAGATGGCGGAGACCGAATTGACGGCAAGGCTCAC
>NCCY01000126.1 GCA_002279855.1 Rhizobiales bacterium 12-68-15 | reverse complement strand
CGCCATCTCCCCTTGCGTCGCCGCATCGGCATGGCCCGAGAGGAAGGTGAGGGCCTCCCGGCGGAGCTTGTCCAGCAGCAGGCGGGCGCTGACCTTGGCGTAATTGGGCTCGGTCTCGATGAGCGTGCGGGCCGCCAGGATGGGGGCAAGCCCGAGTTCGTCCACCGAGATGCCGTCATAGAGATTGCGCCGGGTCTCGCCGGCCACCGCCTCCTGCGAGACATCCGCCAGCCCCTCGCAGGCTTCACGCACCACCGCCTCAAGGCGCCGGGTGTCGAGCGGAACGAGGGTGCCGTCGGCCGCCGTCATCCGCAGCGACGGCGCCACCGGGGCGGCCGCCGCCTTCGCCCGCTCGCGGGCGCGCTCCTCGCGATAGAGCACATAGGCGCGGGCAACCTTGTGATGCCCGCCGCGCATCAGCGCCAGTTCCGCCTGGTCCTGGATGTCCTCGATGTGGAAGGTGCGCCCGCCCCGGCGGGTGAGGCCGGAGACGATCTGTTCGGCAAGCTCGGCCACACTGTCATGGATGCGGCGCGAGGCTGCGGCGCTGCCGCCTTCCACGGCGAGGAAGGCCTTGGCGAGGGCGACCGAGATCTTGGTGGCATCGAATGGCGACACGGTGCCGTTGCGCCGGATGACCTGAAACCCCGGCTCGGAGGCGGCATGTTGTTCGGATACCGCGCGGCCGGGCACGGGCCGGACGGGGGACGCGACGGGTTCGATCTGGAGAGACATCGGCTTGGACCCCAAAGATGGGGGCAAAGGCCGAGCGGACGCGCGAGGGCGGCCGCATGCGGATATCAGCCGCGCGACCACCAAAGCGTTCCACCGGGACACCCCGCCCGAGGACGATTATCGAGGTCGCGGCAGGTCTCCTGGCTCGCGGGTCATCGCCGCCGTCCGGCCTTCCCGGGATCGCTCCCAGTGACACTGATGGACGGTGGCTCGCCGCTGACAGTTGCGGGGGCAGCTCCGGCCTTGGCACCCCTTGTCGGGGCAGCGCCGCACCGGATTCCCTCTTAGCTCTCGATCTTGCGAGTCGAGAGACCGTGACCCCCACATATGGCGCCGTGCGTGGTGTTGGTGTCAATATGTAGTGGGGCAGAAAAGGGTGGGAGGCGGTCGGCGCGGGCCGGCCACCCTGTCTCCCGGGCTCAGGCCGGGGTGTCGAATTCCACCTGGAGGATGTCGTTGAAGCGGTTGAAGGCGCCGCACAGCGCCGTCCGCCAGGTCAGCTCCACGATCTGCGCTTCGGTGAAATGGGCCTTCAGCCGCCCGAAAATCTCGTCGCGGGTGCGGTTCCAGTTGTTGGTGACGGCGATGGCATATTCCACCACCAGCTTGTCCACTTCGCCCAGTTCCGGATGGTCCTGATAGTCCAGCAGCGCCTGCGCGCCCTCCGGGGAAATGCCCTGCACCTGGAGCTTCGGCAGGTGGTGGGCGACGCAATAGTCGCACTTGTTGAGCAGCGACACGGTGACGATGGCCAGCTCCAGATGGCGCTTCGACAGCACCGCCTCATCCGCCAGTTCCGTGAGCTGGCGCCAGGTGTGCTCGAAGATGGGCAGGCGCTGGGCCATCACGCCCGCCTGGTCGGCGAAGTCGCCATAGGTCTCCATCTTGTCCCAGAGCGGGTGAAGGCGTTCGGGCAGGTCCGCCCTGCGCTTGTGGGGGATGCGGGACACGGGATCTTCCTCCTGTCGGCGGCCTCGGCGGGCCAGCTCCGCCCGGCTTCTAGCCGAGAATGACCGGCCTGCGCATCCCCCCTTTGGCGCGCGGGCCGGCTCAGGTCAGTCCGTCGCGTGCGACCGCGAGGATGGCGCGGTGCAGCGAGCGGCCGGCGGGGGAGAGGTCGCGCCCCGCGCGGCGGATCAGGAACAGGGAGCGTTCCACGCGCGGCTCCACCAGCGGGCGGAAGGTGAGGACCGGGTGGTCCGGGCGCGGCCAGGCGAGGCCGGGCAGGGGCGCGACGCCGACGCCCGCCTCCACCATGGCCAGAAGGGTCGCCGGATGCTCCGCCTCGTGGTGGGGCGTTGCGGGAACGGGCAGGCCGCGTTCCATCTCAAGCCGGATGCCGGTGCCCGGCGCCATGGCGATGACGCCCGCCGCCGCCGCCTCGGCCCAGGCGATGGTCTCGCGCCCGGCGAGGGCATGGTCGCGCCGCATCACCAGCGCGAAGGTGTCGGTGAGCAGGAAGGTGGCGTCGAGGTCGGGATCGTCCCCCGGCACGTTGGCGATGCCCAGTTCCGCATCGCCCGAGCGCAGGCCGGCGATGATCTGGTGGCGCGGCGCCTCGCGCACGGACACGGTGACCATGGGATGGGCGGCCTGGAACTGCGCGAGCACCGAGGGCAGCAGGCGCAGCGCCACGGAGGGGACGCAGGTGACGGTGACATGGCCGCGCCGGTGTTCCTTCAGATCCTTCAGGTCCTGAAGCTGGTGGTCGAGATCGGCGAGCGTACGCTGGATGCCCGGCAGGAAATCGAGGCCGATGGCGCTGAGCTGAACCGAGCGGGTGGTGCGGTCCAGAAGCCGCACGCCGAGCTCCGTCTCAAGCTGCTGCACCGCCTGGCTGAGCGCCGACTGGGACAGGCCGAGCAGCCGGGCCGCGCGGCTGAAGCTCCCCGTCTGCGCGACGGCGACGAAGGCGCGAAGCTGGCGGAGATTCAGATTTATCGTCATCTCTAATGAATATATCAATTTTTCCCGTATTGTTAATAAGACAATCGGATGCCACCATAATGACCGCGACTAATTAATGAGCAGGCGCGACAGGCGCCGCCGCCTTCCTCCACGGGGTCAGACATGAATATGGACCGCCGCTCTCTGCTCAAACTCTCCTTCGCCGGTGCGACCGTCGGCGTCTTCGGCGGCCTCGGGCCGGCGCGGGCCGCCGGAACCGCCGTCACCATTTCCGAGGCGCTGCGGCTTGGCATGTATGCCTCGCTCTATGTGGCGGCGGACAAGGGCCTGTTCGCCAAGCACGGGCTGGAGGCGGAGGTGTCCACCGCCGGCGGCATCGCGCTGCCGACGCCCATCGTCCTCTCCGGCCGCGCGCAGTTCGGCGTCACCAGCCCCGGCATGTCGGTGAACGCCACCCGCGAGGGCGGCAAGATCAAGAACATCGCGAAGATCGTGGGCGGCGTGTCCATGTGGGCGATGGCACGGCCCGACAGCACCATCCGCACCATCGAGGATCTCAAGGGCAAGACCATCGCGACCCTGAAATTCCCGTCCTCCACCATCCAGGTGCCGAACTACGCCATGAAGGCGGTCGGCAAGTTCGATCCCAAGGAGGCGGGTGTCACCTTCCTGGAACTGCCCGCCGGCGCACAGGCCGCTGCGGTGAAGGACGGACGCGCGGATGTCGCCACCGCCTTCGAATGGGACATTTCCATCGGCGTGGAGCAGTTCGGGCTGAAGCCGGTTCTCTCCTTCGCGGATATCATCGGCCCCGTCGCCTTCACCACCGCCATGGCGACCGAGGACTATATCGCGAAGAACCCGGCCGCCGTGCAGGGCTTCTGCAATGCGCTGGCCGAGGCGCAGAAGCTGATGCACCAGGACAATGCGGTGTTCACGCAGGTCTCGGAAAAATACTTCCCCAAGGTCGCGCCGAGCGTCATCGCCAATGCGACCAAGAACTTCTTCGGTTCGCGCACCGCCATCCCCACCGCCCCCACCATCTCGGCGGAGGAATGGGACCGCGCCATGCAGCTCGAACTCGCCGGCGGCTCGGTGAAGGAAGCGCTGTCCTATGACCGGATGGTGGAGAACAGCTTCGCGCTGAAGGCCGCGAAGACCTTCGGCACCGCCGGCTGAGGCATCCCACCATGAGCATCCCCACCAGCTTTCCCCCGGAGCGTCGCACCGTGACGCTCCCCTCCCGCCCCGAGCCGCTCACCCTCGCCGTCGAGGAGACGGCGGTGGTGGTGGTGGACATGCAGAATGCCTATGCCTCGCCGGGCGGCTATCTGGACCTCGCGGGCTTCGACATTTCCGGCGCCCGCGCCGCCATCGACAAGTGCGTGGAGACGGTGACCATCGCCCGCGCGGCGGGCGTGAAGGTCATCTTCTTCCAGAACGGCTGGGATGCCGGCTATGTGGAGGCGGGCGGCCCCGGCTCGCCCAACTGGCACAAGTCCAACGCGCTGAAGACCATGCGCCGCAAGCCGGAGCTTGCGGGCAAGCTGCTGGCCAAGGGCGGCTGGGATTATGAGCTGGTGGACGCGCTCACCCCGCAGCCGGGGGACATCCGGGTGCCGAAGCCGCGCTATTCGGGCTTCTTCAACTCGCAGTTCGACAGCATCCTGCGCGCGCGCGGCATCCGCAATCTCGTGTTCTGCGGCATCGCCACCAATGTCTGCGTGGAATCCACCCTGCGGGACGGCTTCCACCTGGAATATTTCGGCATCGTGCTGGAAGACGCCACCCATCAGGCGGGGCCGGACTTCGTGCAGAAGGCGGCGCTCTACAACATCGAGACCTTCTTCGGCTGGGTCTCCTCCGTTGCCGATTTCCGCACCGCCTTCGCGCAGATTCCCCCCGTTTCCCCTCAGGAAGGTTGAGACCCATGACCCGCGCCGTCATTCCCGCCGGTTCCGGCACGCCGCTTGCGCCCTTCTCCCCCGGCATGCAGGCCGACAATGTGGTCTATGTCTCCGGCACGCTGCCCTTCGATGCGCAGAACAACGTGGTCTTCCCGGATGATGCCGAGGCGCAGACCCGGCATGTGCTGGAGACCATCAAGGGCGTTCTGGAAGCCGCCGGCGCGACCATGGCGGACGTGACCTTCAACCATGTCTTCCTCACCCACTGGGGGGACTATGCCGCCATCAACAAGGTCTATGCGGAATACTTTCCGGGCGAGAAGCCGGCGCGCTATTGCGTGCAGGTGGGCCTCGTGAAGCCGGGCGCGCGGGTGGAGATCGCCTCCATCGCGCACAAGAGGGGCTGATCCCATGGCGCTCGCACGAACCGAGGCCCTGCCGCAGGCCGGTGGCTGGCGCGTGCGCGTGCCGTCGCCCTCCCGCGTCGCGCTCTATCAGGTGCTGCTGCTCGCGGGGCTGCTGGCGGCCTGGGAGATCGCCATCCGCACCGGCCTGCTGGCGGTCTATCTCTATGGCCAGCCGAGCGGCGTGTTCGCCAAGGCGTGGACGCTGATCCTCTCGGGCGAACTGCTGCGGGACAGCGCGCTGACCGCGTGGGAGGCCATTGCCGGCTTCGCCATCGGCACCGTGCTGGGTAGTGCTGCCGGCCTCGTGCTGTGGCTGTTCCCCACCGGCGCGGCGGTGCTGCGGCCCTACATGATCGCGCTCAACGGCCTGCCGAAGATCGCGCTCGCGCCGCTCATCATCGTGTGGTTCGGCATCGGTCTTGGATCCAAGATCGCCATCGCCGCCATCATCACCTTCATCGTCGCCCTCATCACCGCCCAGCAGGGCGCCAAGGAGGTGGACGAGGATCTGGTGAAGCTGATGCGCTCGCTCGGTGCCGGGCGGGTGCGGACCTGGCGCACGGTGATCGTGCCGGGCGCCATGCCGTGGATCGTCTCGGCCTTCCGGCTCAATGTGGGCTTTGCGCTGATCGGCGCCGTTGTGGGCGAGTATATCGCCTCCAAGGAAGGCCTCGGCTACATGATCTACTATGCCGGGGTTCTTTATGACCTCAACGCCGTCTGGGTCGGCATCGCCGCGCTCATGGGCGTCGCGCTGGCCATGTACGGCGCCATCGACTGGATCGAGCGCCGCCTGCGCGGCTGATCCGCCTTCCCTTTCTGCATCCCGGATTTTTCGCCCATGCCCTATGCGACCGGCGGCGACGCCGACCTCTATTACGAAGTCCATGGCGCCGGCACGCCCATCCTGCTCTCCGCCGGCATGGGCGGTTCCGGCAGCTTCTGGCGGCCGCAGGTGGAGGCGCTGTCGAAGCGCCATCGTGTCATCGTCTACGACCATGCCGGCACCGGGCGCAGCGGCCGCGACATCGGCCCGCGCACCATTGCCCGCATGGCCGACGACATGGCCCGCGTGCTCGATGCGGCCGGCGTGGAGGATGCCCATGTGGCGGGCCACGCCATCGGCGGCATCATCGGCATGGAACTGGCGCTCGCCGCCCCGGAGCGGGTGCGCAGCCTGACGGTGGTGAACGGCTGGGCGCAGGCGGATGCCTTCATCCGCCGCTGCTTCGAGGTGCGCACGCGCATCCTGCAGGCGTCCGGCCCGCAGGCCTATGTGCGGGCGCAGCCGCTGTTCCTCTATCCGCCGCGCTGGATCGCGGAGAATGCGGACATGCTGGAAGCCGAGGAGGCCCATATGGTCGCCCATTTCCCGGCCGTGGACACCATGCTCTCGCGCATCGAGACCTTCCTCGCCTTTGACGGCCGCGCGCGGCTCTCGCAGATCCGGGTGCCGACCCTGCTCGCCGCCGCCCGCGACGATGCGCTGGTGCCCTCCTATCTCTCCCACGCCCTCGGCGCGGGCATTCCCGATGCGCGCCTTGCGGAAGTGGACTGGGGCGCCCATGCCTTCACCACGGTCAGCCCCGATGTCTTCAACGACATGATGCTGGCCTTCTGCGCGGAGACCGACAGATGAGCGCCACCAGCCGCAGGATCGTCCTCCGCGCGCAGGATATCGGCATGACCTTCGCGGCCCGCGGCGGCGGCGGGGTGGAGGCCATCCGCAAGGTGGATTTCGAGCTTTACGAAGGCGAGACGCTCGCCATCGTCGGCCCCTCCGGCTGCGGCAAGTCCACCCTGTTCAACATCATTTCCGGCCTGCTGGACCCGACGCGCGGGCATGTGGAGGTGGGCGGCCGGCGGGTGGAGCAGGCCACCGGCCATGTGGGCTACATGCTCCAGAAGGACCTGCTGCTGCCCTGGCGCACGGTGCTGGAGAATGTGGTTCTCGGCCTTGAGGTGCGCGGCACGCCCAAGGCGCGGGCGCGGGAGATCGCGCTCGGGCTGATCGCCTCCTACGGCCTTTCCGGCTTCGAGAATGCGAAGCCCGCCACCCTGTCCGGCGGCATGCGCCAGCGCGTCGCCATCATGCGCACGCTGGCCTTCGACCCCGAGGTGATCCTGCTGGACGAGCCGTTCTCGGCGCTTGATTTCCAGACCCGCCTCCTGCTTCAGGCGGATGTCACGCGGATCATCGCGGAGCGCGGCAAGAGCGCGATCCTCGTCACCCACGACATCGGCGAGGCCATCGCCATGGCCGATCGCGTGCTGGTGCTGGGCCTGCGCCCCACCGTGGTGCGCAACCTGCATGTGATCGACCTGGAAAAGGTCGGCCGCGACCCGGTGGCCCTGCGCTCCGACCCGCTGTTCACCGCCTGGTT
>NCCY01000125.1 GCA_002279855.1 Rhizobiales bacterium 12-68-15 | reverse complement strand
CCAGAGCCTGCGCCATCGCGCTGCCAAGCCCGCTCCCCGCACCGAGAACCAGCGCCACCTTGCCGTTCAAACCGAGATCCATGCGACCTCTCCTTCGTGTTTACTGAGGCTGGCGGTCAATCCGCGAGCTTGATGGGGACACCGCCCCCGGCCGTCCGCTCCAGGTAATCCGCCTTGCTGTACTGCATGTGATCGACGGAGAGCTGCGCCAGCGCCCAGTGATCGTTGCCCTGCAAAAGATCGATCATGATGTCGTGCTGGCGGCGCGAGAGCTTGAGGCCCTCCCCGTCCGCCAGATTCTTCGCACGCATGGGCAAGGTCAGCCCCATATAGTCCTGCAAGGTGCGCACGAGATACGGATTTCCGCAGCCAGAGAACAAGGCGAGGTGGAACTGGTCGTTGGCCTCATGGATGCCGCGCAGATTGCCGGCGTCCGCATGGCGGCAATAATCGGCCTGAAGCTCTTTCAGCCGCGCGATGAAGTCCGGCGGGGCTGGCAGCGGAATGGCAAGGGCCGCCTGCCGGGTCAGCATTTCGCGCACGGCATAGATCTGGTGAACCTCTTCCGCCGAATAGGAACAGACGGTCGCGCCGACATTCTTCTCGCGCCGCACCACACCCGTGCGCTCAAGCTGGACCAGCGCCTGACGGATATAGTGACGGGAAGCGCCATAGCGGGCCATCAGCGTATCTTCGACCAGGCGGGCGCCGGGTGCGAAGCGGCCGAAGATGATGTCGTCCTCCAGCCGGCGCAGGATGTCCGCCTGCTCATCGGCCCGCGAGGCGGTGAGGGATGGGTCTGTCATGCGGTATGTCCCTGGCGGGGCTCGAACCCCGAAAGCCGGTAGCAATCCTCCACCAACCGCAAGGTTTCAAGGTTGTCCTGCGGCCCGGTTTCGAACGGCGCGCCTGTTTCCAGGCAGCGGACGAAATGACCGATGGCACCGGTATAGGAGCCGGCATAGGTCGTCTCCGCATCATAGGCGATGGGCTCCGGCACCGGCCCGGAGAGGCTGAGGTGCCCGTCTTCGAGCCGCAGTGTCCCCGCATCCCCGGCAATCATCAGGCGGTCGCTCTGCTGGGCCGGCGCGCCATAGGCGGCGAAGGTGGCAAACACGCTCACCCCGGCGCCATCCGCGCTCTGGAGATGGATAACGGCCCCGTCCTCGCCCGCCATCTCGCGGCAGGTGCGGCTGAGAGCCGCCGCCTTGACGGTCAGGGGCCCCAGCAGCATGCGCAGCGTGTCGAGGTGATGGATCAGCACTTCCGCCACCAGCATGCGCGCCTCGGTGCGCATGAAAGGCTGGCGCTCCAGGGCCATGAACCGCCCCTCCCCGTCCGGCACCGTGCCGGAGGTGGCGAGGGACAGATGCGCGGCCTTCACCCGCCCGATGCGTCCGGCACGCAGCCAGTCCGCCGCCTGCCGGTAATAGGCCCGGAACCGCCAGTTCTCATGAACCATGAGAGGCACGCGCCCGTCGATCTCGGCCACCAGAGCCTGCGCTTCCGCCAATGTCGGGGCCAGCGGCTTCTGGCACAGGATGGGCAGGCCGTAGCCGGCGGCAAGCCGCACCAGTTTGGCATGGACCGCGCGCGGCGCCGCGATGTCCACCGCGTCGAGACCGCCCGCCGCCAGCATGTCCTCGGCGCGTGCAAAGACTGCGGGAATGCCGAAGGCGGCAGCCCGCTCCGCCGCGCGTTCGGTGGCGGGATCGGCAATGGCCACCACGCGGGCGGTGTCGCCCAGCGTGGCCCATGCCTTCAGATGATGCTGCGTGACCCAGCCCGCACCGATGAGACCGACCTTCAGAGGCATCAATGCGTCCTCCGCTGAACGGCGGCGCGCACCACCGCCGCGTCGCTTTCCTGCGTGGACACGGCATCGCCGGTTGTGGAGTCGAACAGATAGACCGCCTCCGGGCGGAAATGCAGCGTGACGATCTGCTCCGGCGCGGCACTGACATGACGCGGCAGGCGGGCGGTGATCTCGCCCCCTCCCTCCAGTTCGAGCAGCAGCAGGGTCTCCGCCCCCAGCGGCTCCACGGCGATGGTGCGGCCGGTGACGGAGCCGTAGGGCGCCGCACCCAGCACAGCCGGGTCGATGACCATGTCCTCGGCGCGCACACCCAGCGTCACGTCGCGGCCGTCATAAGCGAGAAGCGTCCCGTCGCTCCAGCGGCCGAGGGGCGCGTCCAGGGCGCCGCTGCGCGCCCGCCGCTCGGCGGCCGAAAGCCGTGCCACCTGATCGTGGGTCACGTAGATCATGGTGGAGCCGAGCCGGTGATGCTGCTTGATGATCTCGCTGCGGGTATTGACCCGCAAGGCGGCATCGAGGTTGGACAGAGGCTCGTCGAACAGGAAGACCTGCGGCTCCCGCACCATGGCCCGCCCCAGTGCCACGCGCTGGCGCTGCCCCCCGGAGAGGGCGCTGGGCTTGCGGGCGAGCAGCGGAGCAAGCCCGAGAATGGCCGCCACCTCGCCTACCCGTCGCTGGACCTCCGTTGCGGGGATCGCACGCCGCCGGAGGCCGAAGGCGAGGTTGTCCGCGACGCTCATATGCGGGTAGAGCGCATAGGACTGGAACACCATGGCGATGTCCCGGTCCTTGGCGGGCACGTCATTCACCACGCGCCCGTCAATGGACAGCGTGCCGGAGGAAATGGTCTCCAGCCCCGCGATCATGCGCAGCGTGGTGGACTTGCCGCAGCCGGAGGGGCCGAGCAGCACCATGAACTCGCCGTCCGCGATGGTGAGATCCACATTCTCCACCACGACCGGCCCGGCATGCCCGTAGCGCTTGACGATAGTGTCCAGTTTCACGACGGCCATGGCAGCCTCACTTGATCGCGCCGGCGGTCATGCCGCGGATGAGTTTCTCGGAGAAGAAGACGTAGACGATGATCACCGGGATGACGGAGATCATGACCCCCGTGGCGATCATGCCGATGTCCTGGAAATGGTCGCCCATGAAGGCGCGGATACCGATGGGCAGGGTGCGCTTGTCGGGATCGGTGATCAGCACCACGGCGAACAGGAACTCGTTCCAGAGCTGGATGAAGTTCAGGATCAGCGTGGTGGCGATGGCCGGCATGCCCACGGGCAGAACGATGCGCCAGAAGATTTCGAGATCGCCATACCCGTCCATCTTGGCCGCGTCGAACAGGTCCTGCGGGATGCGGGCGAAGAACCCCTCCAGCAGATACACGGTCAAAGGAAGCTGGAGCGAGATGTAGACGAGGGAGAGACCGAACAGGCTGTTGTAGAGATTGTAGTCCACCAGGATCTGGTACAGCGAGATGAGCGTGATCTGCGGCGGGAAGATGATGGACGAGAACAGGATGCCGTAGATGATGCGGTTCCCGCGAAAGCGATAGCGCGCCAGGGCATGGGCTGCGGCCGCACCGATCAATGTGACGACCGCAACCGCGCTCACCACCACCAGCGCCGAGTTCCAGAAATAGGTGGCGAAGTCGGAGTCCACCCAGGCCGTGCGGAACTGCTCGAAATGCATCGGCTTCGGCCAGGCATAGGGCGCGGCGCTGATTTCCGCCGTGGTGCGCAGCGACATGGTGGCGAGCCAGAGGAAGGGGCCGAGCTGGTAGATGGTGTAGACGCCCAGCACCAGAGCCAGCGTGCCCCGTGTGAACAGGCGCGGCAGCGACCGCGGGCCGCCACGGGCGGCGGAGGAAGAGGCCATCTCAATACTCCAGCCGCTCGCGCGAGCCGAGCACGCGGTTGAGGATGATCACGGAGACGCAGACCACCAGGAACCAGACCGTAGCGATCGCGGAGGGATAGCCGAGGTCGAACGTGTTCCAGTTGAAGGCGCGCTTGTAGACATAGGTGGACACCGTTTCGGTGGCCCAGAGCGGCCCGCCCTGCGTCATGATCCAGACCAGGTCGAACACCTTCATCTTGCCGATGAAGGACAGGATGTAGAGGCTGAGCAGCGTCGGCCGCAGCAGCGGGATGATGATGTAGCGAAGCTTCGCGCCCCAGCCGCAATTGTCGAGATCGGCGGCCTCCAGCACTTCCTTCGGCAAGGAATGGATGGCGGCAAGGCAGACCACCATGTTGAAGCCGGCCCATTTCCACGCATGGGTCACGATGACGGCGCCGAGCGCCAGCTTGGGATCGCCCAGCCACGAGGAGGCAAGGTCGCCAAGACCGACCGCGCGCAGCAGCACGTTCAGCACCCCCCAGTCGTAATTGTAGATCCACATCCACAGGATCGCGACGACCACATAGGAGAGCAGGACCGGCGTGAACCAGGCGACGCGGAGGAAACGCGCGAACGGCACCCCGGCATAAAGCGCGAGCGCAAGCAGAAGACCCGTCGCCACATCGAGCACCGGGGCGACGAAGGACCAGACGAAGGTGTTGCGCACCGCAACCCAGAAGGTTTCGTCACCCATCAGGTCGCGATAATTGGCGAGACCGACAAACGTGGCGTCCAGCCCCTCGATGGTGAAGAAGCTGTCATAGATGGTGCGGAAAGCCGGATAAGCGGTCAGCCCGCAATAGACGAGTAGCCCGGGCCCGAGAAAGATCGCCAGCACGAGGCGCGTGGCGCGGCGCGGATCTGCGAGAGTGGCGCGCGGGAAGGCTCTCGCCTTCCCGCTGTCCGTGGTCAAGGTGGGAGCGTCCGGCATCTGCTACTTCTTCAGGCAGGCCGCATCCATCTTCTCCGCCGCATCCTGCACGCTGAGAAGACCGGCGGGGAAAGCGTTGTTCATCACCTGCACATAGGTGTCGGCGCACTTCGCCCGGTAATAGAGAAGCGGCGTTCCGAAGAAATAGGTCACCCCGGAATTACGCGCGTTCAACTCGGTGAAATAGTCCTTGTGCTCGCTCACGATCTTGGCGGGATCGGATTTGAGCCCGCTCTGGAGCGAGACCTCGCCGATCCACTTCGTGCCGTTGTCCACGGTCGCCATGGATTTCAGCAGCGCGCCGGCGCAGTCCTTGTTCTTGCTCTTGGAATACATGACGAAACTGCCGGCCACCGCCAGCGTCTTGCAGTCCGGGCAGGCGCCCTTGTCCATGGCCGGGAACTTCATGATGCCCAGCGGAAAGCCAACGGGCATGCCGCCCTTTTCCGGCGGAGCAAAGGCGCGGCCAGTGAACCAGCTCGGGTCCGGGAAGGTGAGCGCGCCGGGCGTATTGTAGAAGTAGAAATGGGACTCGCCCAGCTTCAGGGTGGAGAAGCTCTTGGGATAGGCGCCGGCTTCCACCAGACCCTTCATCCAGGTCATCACGTCCTGGACCCTCGGATCCTTGAAGGAGAGTTCGCCGGAGAGCAGCTTCTTGTAATCGTCCGGACCGAGCTTGCGCAGCAGGGATTCGAACAGCAACTGCCCGCCGGGGAAGGGACGGTCACCCACGCCCTGCGAAACCGGCGTGATGCCCGCTGCCACGCCCTTCTTCACCAGATCGGTGAACTGCGCCTGCGTGAGCTGGAAGGAGGCGGGCACATCCACCCCCACCTTCTTCACGAGATCCTTGTTGTAATAGAGCTCGACCGTATAGGCCTCCACCGGCACGCCATAGACCTTGCCGTTCGAGGTCCAGGCGGGCTTGGCCCAGTCTTCGAGGTTCTTCAGGTCCACATAGCTGTCGAGCGGCTCAAGGAAGCCGCCGGCGAGGAATTCGGGCTGGTCGGGCTCCATATAGAAGATGTCCGGTGCCTGCCCGGTGCGCACGGCCGACTTCGCCTGCGTGTAGATATCCGCCTTCGGAATGAAGCTGAGCTTCACGGTGCACTGCTTGTTGGCGGCCTCGAAATCCTTCACCCGGGCCGTCACCCATTCCTTCTTGGCGGGTTCGTCGGGCCAGTTGCTCCACATGGTGATCTGGGTGGGCTCCTGCGCGAAGGCATGCCCGCTCCAGCCGATGCCGGCCGCGACGGCGACAGCCGCTCCCACCCTTCCAAATTTTGTCATCGGCGTTGCTCCCTGTGAAACCCGTTGTTTTCCGGTTTGGCGGGAGACTGAGTGCCGACATGAAAATTGTCAATAATGAATCCTCATATGCGGATTTTTCCGCACCATAGAGGGCACTCATATCTCCTATTATTGACAATCATCGAAGCGGGGCGGATTGTCTCCCGCAGGTCGGCGACGTTCGACGTGAGGAAGGCGAGGATGGCCCGAGGACTGCGCAAGGGATTGACGAGTTATGGCGATGAGGGTTTTGCGCTGTTCCTGCGCAAGGCTTTCATCAAGGCGATGGGCTATTCGGATGATGCCCTCGACCGGCCCATCGTCGGCATCACCAACACCTACAGCGACTACAACCCCTGCCACGGCAACGCCCCAGCGCTGATTGAGGCGGTCAAGCGCGGCGTGATGCTGGCGGGCGCCATGCCCATGGTGTTCCCAACCATTTCCATCCACGAGAGCTTCGCTCACCCCACCTCCATGTTCCTGCGCAATCTCATGGCCATGGACACGGAGGAGATGATCCGCGCCCAGCCCATGGATGCGGTGGTGGTGATCGGCGGATGCGACAAGACCTTGCCGGCCCAGATCATGGCGGCAGCGAGCGTGGACCTGCCCACCGTCGTGGTGCCGGTCGGGCCGATGGTGGTCGGCCATCATCGCGGCGAAGTGCTGGGCGCCTGCACGGACTGCCGCCGCCTCTGGAGCGCGCACCGCGCCGGCGAGATCGACGAGGCCGAGATCGACATCGTCAATGGCCGCCTCGCCCCCTCGGTCGGCACCTGCATGGTGATGGGCACGGCGAGCACCATGGCGTGCATCACGGAGACACTCGGCCTGTCCCTGCCCATGAGCGCCACCATTCCCGCCCCCCACGCCGAGCGCATCCGCCTCGCCGAGGCGAGCGGCCGGGTGGCGGCGCGCCTTGCGGTGGATGGTGGTCCCCGCCCCAGCGACCTGCTCACCCCCGCCGCCTTCCGCAACGCCCTGGTGGTGATGCAGGCGATCGGCGGGTCCACCAACGGCATCATCCACCTCTCCGCCATCGCCAACCGCACGCCACACCCCCTCTCGCTGGAGACGCTCGACGAGATCGGCCGCAAGGTGCCGGTGCTGGTGGACCTGAAGCCGTCCGGTGCCCATTACATGGAGCATTTCCACCACGCGGGCGGCGTGCCCAAGCTGCTCAAGCAGCTGGAAGACCTGATCGATCTCGATGCCCCCACGGTCGCCGGCACGACGCTGCGGGACATCGTGGCGCATGCCGATGACGTGCCGGGTCAGGACGTCATCCGCCCCCGCACGGCGCCGATCAAGGCTGAGGGCTCCATGGTGGTCCTGCGCGGCAACCTCGCGCCCGGCGGCGCCATCCTGAAGCAGGCAGCCGCCAGCGAACGGTTGTTGCAGCATACCGGACGGGCGGTGGTGTTCGATTCCGTCGAAGACATGGCCGCGCGCATCGATGACCCGGACCTCGACGTGACGGCGGACGACGTGCTGGTGCTGCGCAACACCGGCCCCAAGGGCGCGCCGGGCATGCCGGAGGCGGGCTATCTGCCCATTCCCAAAAAGCTCGGGCGGCAGGGGGTGAAGGACATGGTGCGCATTTCCGATGCGCGCATGAGCGGCACAGCTTTCGGCACCATCGTGCTGCACATCACCCCGGAATCCGCCGTCGGCGGCCCGCTGGCGCTGGTGCGGAGCGGCGACAGGATCCGCCTCGACACCGCCGGACGCCGCATCGAGCTTCTGGTTGCGGAGGAGGAACTCGCGCGCCGCCGACAGGCCCTGCCCGACACACCGCTGCGGCCGCTGCCGGCGCGAGGCTATGCGCGCCTGTTCCAGCAGACGGTACTGCAGGCGGACGAGGGCTGCGATTTCGACTTCCTGGTCCGGCCGCGCGACACGCCTGCGGACGACGCGTGAGCGCGCCCCTCTGCCTGCCGCCCCGTCCGCTTCGGCCGCGCACGGGAGAACGGCCCCTGCCGGAGGGGACATGCGACACCCACATGCATGTCTTCGGCCCGGCGGACCGCCACCCGCTCGCCAGCGTGCGGAGCTACACCCCGCACCTCCTGACGCTGGATGACTATCGCCCCGTCATGACAACGCTCGGCATCGACCGGGCGGTGCTCGTTCAGCCCAGCGTCTACGGCATGGACAATTCCGCCCTGCTGTACGCGCTGCGGCAGATGCCGGAGCGGCTGCGGGGCGTGGTGGTGGTGCCGCCGGATATCAGCGAGCCGGACCTTTTCGCGCTTCATGCGGCGGGCGTGCGGGGCATCCGCGTCAACCGGCGCAATCCCGGCGGGCTTTCCCTTGAGGATGTGGAGGGGCTGGCACGGCGCATCGCGCCGCACGGCTGGCACATCCAGCTTCAGGTGGAGCTTGGCAGGGCGCCGGACCTTGCGGGCCTTGCCGCCCGCTGCGCCGTGCCGCTGGTGATCGACCATTTCGGCTTCCTTGATCCCCGCGCCGATCCCGGGGATGCAGCCTTCAGCGGACTTCTGCGCCTGCTGGAGGGCGGCACCGTCTGGCTGAAGCTCTCGGCGCCCTACCGGCTCGGAGCGGGCGTGCATCCGTATCCCGACCTTCAGCGCGTCGTGGCGACGCTGTTCGCTCACCGCCCCGATCGCCTGCTCTGGGCGACGGACTGGCCCCATACCGAACTCTGGAACAACATGCCCGACGACCTCGAACTCATCGAGGCGCTGAGCTTCCGGGAGATGCCGGCGCACCTGCGCACGCAGGTTCTCGTGGACAATCCCGCACATCTCTACGGCTTTGCCCCCGCCCCATGAGCGCGCGCCTCAGGGGGCACCCTCTCGCCTCTTCGAACAGGCTTCGATGTCGCGGGAATGGCGGGTTTGCCCGTTCAGGCCCGTCCGCCGGCCGTCTCTCCGGTCAGGGCCTGCCCCGCTGGCTCGCTTTCGGAGGCCGTAAGTGTTGATGCGGCAGGCAGCCAGGTCGCCAGTGCATTCCGCCCGATCTCGGTCAGCGTATAGACGCCGCGCTCCGACCGTTCGAACCAGCCATACACATTGCGGCGGAGGATTTTCTGCACGTCGGGGCATGCGTGCTTCAGGTCGCGCGGTCGTTGCGGCGAGGAGGCCATGGCGGCGGCGCACGCAAGCGCCTGCTGCCGATACGCTGTCATGATCGGCTTGCGTGTGCCGCCTCCCGCGACCGGATCCCCCTGACGGCGCGTGTGCTCCGCCACCAGCCGTGAGCGTCGGCGCGTGTCCTTCCGGGGCATCGGTGCGGTGGGCGACACGAGGATGTCCACGCGGCCGGATGCTGACACCCCGAGCAGCCCGAATCCGAGGCGCCGGCAGAGATTACGGTAGCGCGGATCACTTTCCCGCCCCTTGCCCCTCGTGGAAAGCTGCGCCGCCAGCCAGATCTCGTCTCCCATGGTGGCGCGGTCAACACCCTGAAGGATGAGCTCAAGGTTGAACGCGAGCTTCAGTTCGCAGATCACCACCACCGCAGGGTCGTCCTCCCGCAGGCCGACGATGTCGCAATTCCCCACCTCGCCTTTGACAGTGTAGCCGAGTTGCTCAAGGAACCGCTTCACCGGCTCATAAAGGGACGTTTCCACAGCAAGCCTTCCGCTTTCGGATCACGCGCGGACCATGACGCGCCAGAGGTTT
>NCCY01000124.1 GCA_002279855.1 Rhizobiales bacterium 12-68-15 | reverse complement strand
CCCTTCCGGGGCCATCTTCTGGAGGCGCGCCGCAAACACCCCGAACGGGCGCGGATCGGCATAGCGCACGGTCACAAGCTGGCCTCTGGCCAGGATGAAGCTGACAGGCGACAGGAAGGGGGATTCGGTTGCGCCGCCGCACAGGACGGACAGCGTCATGTAGCGCGCGCCGTTCTCCGCATAGAGCCGCTCGGAGGGCTCGATCTTGCGCAGGTCGTCGCGGGTGGGAACATCCACCCCGAGCGCCGCCTCGACGGCCTGCTCCTCTGCAGGCGTCGGATTGACGAGGTCGAGCCAGACGGTGCCCTCCGGCACACGGTCCGCCTCACCCATGACACGGGGGCACAGGATGCCCCCGGATGCCAGATATGCGGTCAGCACGGTCTGCTACCCACCTTCCACCCCACCTTGCCGCGCCGGGCGTTCAAGCCACGTCCGGCGGTCGAAGCTCTCAAGGCGAAGGCCGGAGCCTCAGGCCGCGAGGTGGTCGATATCGCGAAGGGTTACGATCTTGCGGGGCTCGTCGGCGGCCTTCGGCTCGCTGGCGTAGCGCGCGCTGGCGGCGACGGCGGGGATGCCGATCTCGCGCCACTGCTGCGCCTGGGAAGCAGGGTAACCGGACTTCTGAGCTTCCGCGCGGACGGGCTGTTCCGGCGCGGGCTGTGTGCTAGCCATAATGACTCTCCTTACAAAGCGGCGCTTGCCTAGTTCCTTTGCGCCGCGCTCTCAAGACCCCTGACACATGGTGAGCAACTGCGACGAAACTGTGCAAACGCCGCGTCGTTCCCAAGGTCTTATGGGGTAAGGATGTGCCGAACCTTGCAATGCCGGGTTAACGCTGACGAAAGGTCAGAGTCTGAGACATTTTTGCCACGCGTATCCCGCACCGCACCGCGGCGGCTTTGTGGCCCCTTCTAGGCGGGCTCCGGTTCGGCTACTTCCTTGTCTCGACATTTGTTCACCATGATTCTGACGAGGCGGATATGCGGGTGCGGACGGTTTCGGCTGTTTTGCTGGGACTCCTTGTTGCCGGCTGCGTGACTGGGACCCCCCAGCCTGCTCCCGAGGCGGCTCTCAAGCCGCGTGACAAGCAGCTTCTGGCGAATGCCCCCTATCCCAAGGTGCGGCCGGAGGGCGAGCTTGCCCGCCACATCGTGCCCTATGACGGCCGCGAGAAGCCCGGCACCATTGTCGTGGATACGGACAAGCGCTTCCTCTATCTCGTCCAGTCCGATGGCACCGCCATCCGCTACGGCGTCACGGTGGGCGAAGAGAGCCTGGCCTTCCGCGGCAGCGCCAAGGTGGGCCGCAAGGCCGAATGGCCGAGCTGGACGCCCACCCCGGAAATCCATCAGCGCATTGCCGGCCTGCCGTCCTATGTCGGTCCCGGCCCGCACAATCCCATGGGCGCCCGCGCGCTCTACCTCTATCAGGGCAGCCGCGACACGCTGTTCCGCATCCACGGCACCAACCAGCCGGAACTGCTGGGACAGGCCATCTCTTCCGGCTGCATCCGCATGCTGAACGAGGACGTGATCGACCTCTACAACCGCGTGCCCCAGGGCGCGACGGTGGTGGTGCTCTGAAGGCTACGCCTTCCGAGAGAGACCAAACAAAAGCCCCGCTTCAGCGGGGCTTTTTTTATGGCTCCGGCGCCAGCGACCAGCCACGGTGATTGCAAGGCATTGCCGGGGGCCGGCTTCACCGCAGAGCCGGACCTTGAGCGCCAGCGGGTGGTGTTTCGGATCCAGCGGATGCCCGGCCCAAGGCCCGGCGCCGACCGCCAAAAACGATCACCGTGAAAGGACCGCCTACACTCGGCGCATGGTCTCTCAAACCGGCCGCGGGGCCCTGCGATCGGCAGATCACTCCCTCAGGTGCCATCCAGGGCGCCGCAACAAAAAAGGGCCCCGGCGATGCCGAGGCCCTTTTACTGTGTCGGAACGGGAGGGCTCAGAGGCCAGCCACATACTGGCTGGGATCGACCGGCTGCGAGCCCTTGCGGATCTCGAAGTGGAGCTGCGGGCTGCTGACGCCGCCGCTCTGGCCGGCCTTGGCGACGATCTGGCCGCGCCGCACGGTGTCTCCGCGCTTCACCATCAGTTCGCTGTTATGGGCATAGGCGGTCACATAGCCATCCTGGTGCTTGATGAGCACGAGGTTGCCATAGCCCTTCAGCTCGTTGCCGGCATAGGCCACGGTGCCATCCTCGGCGGCGCGGACCGTGGTGCCTTCCGGCACGGCAAAGTTCACGCCGTCATTGCGGGTGCCGCCGGGCTTCGGCCCGAAGGTGGAGATGACGCGGCCACGGACCGGGGCACGGAACTGCGGGCCGGAGCCGGTGCGCGGCGCATCGTCGGCCTCCTCGGCCGCAGCCTGCTTGGCGGGCGCGGCAGCGGCGGGCTTGGCGGCCTGCGCGGCGGGAGCGGGCGCCGCAGGCGCCGGCGTGGTGGCGGGCTGGAGCGCCGCCGTCTGCATGGGCGCGGAATGGACCGGCGTGGTCTTGTTGGCGGGCGCCGGGGCAGCCGCAACCGGCTTCGCCGCCGTTGCAACGACGGGAGCCGGGGTCGCGACGGGCACGGGCCGGGCGGCGGGCGGCACCGTCGCTGCCTGCATCTGCGGCGCGGCGGGCGTTGCGGAATAAGCGGGCGCGGCCGGAGCGGGCCGGACCGCCGTGTAGCTGGGCGCGACGGGCGCGGACGTGGGGGCATAGGCCACCGGGGTGGCGGCGGGGGGCGCACCGGCGGGCGGCAGCTGCGCGGCCTGATAGGGCGCGGGCTGATACGGCGCCGGCTGCTGATATTGCGCTGTCGGATAGGCCCCGCCGATGGGCGCGGAATCGACCCGCCCGGTGGGCGCCGCACCCAGCGACCCCGTCACCTCAGCCGAACCCTGCGTGGACGCAGGATAGGGGCTGGACAGCGCCGAAAGCCGGGTTGAATCCGAACTGCATCCCGCCAAGGCGGCGGAAGCCAGACCCGCCAGGGCAAGCTTCGCCAAGGCACCGGAACCCAGGGTCTTGCTCGAGAAAGCCATGTCACCGCACCCACGAAACGAACTGCCCCCAGCTAAGGAGAGCGGAGTAAACGCGGGCTTAAATCAGGCAGACTTCCCCACAGTTCCGACACACTGCGACATTTTCGCCACAGACCATGTACCTATTGGGGGGACACCGGCGGCTGGGTGAGCAGCGAGCCGGTGGATGTCGCGGTGTGGGAGACGGTGGAGCCGAGATTTTCCACCTGCGCCCCGAAGTTTTCGCGGCTGGAGGGATCGACCACCGCCACCGGCGCCGAAATGACCACGCCCGCCGCCGTGCCGATGGTCTGCGCCGCTCCGGTGGTCACCTGGATGATGCGGTCGCCCACCCCCTCGCGACCGTCGGTGAGGGTCTGGCCGGCAATCAGCCGGGTGCCGATCATCTGCACCACTTCCGGGCTTTCGGCGAACTTGCCGTGATTGAGGTTGTCGCCGGTGCGCAGCTTGGTGAGATCGATGAGGGTGATCTTCTGCGCCTCGAACTCGGAGCGATAGGGTTCGAGCGCCGGATCGATCTGCCCGAGCCGCGCCTTCGACCCCCACACCCGCTGCGACACCTGCAAGGCGCGGTCGTCCTGCGAGACGAAGATGGTGAAGTTCGGCCGGGTCTTGCCCATGTCGGCAATCTGGGTGCGGAAGATGTCCACATCCACATCCGGCGCCGCCAGCATGACGGTGCGGATCTTCGGATGCACCCGCTTGTTGCGGATCGCCATCTGCCGGAGCGCTTCCATCGTCACCCAGTTCCCCATGGAATGGGCGAGAATCGAGATCTCCGAGACATTGGGGTCGGTGGCGAGAAAAGTGAGGAGATTTTCGAGCGCATCGCGGGAATAAGACGCACTTTCGCGGTCATAGCCGTATGCAAGCAGGCTGCCGCGCGACGGCCATGTGAACAGGATCGGGACGACCTCCGCGCGGGAATCATGGACGATCTGGGCGAAGCGGAAGACCGCATCCTCGAACCGGCTGTTATAGCCGTGGATGAACACAAGTGCCCGGCGGCCGGGCGTCTTGCGGATCTGGCGGTTGAACCACGTCTCGGCCTGCTTCTGCGTCACCACGTCTGCCGAGGTGGTGACGAAGTCTGTGGCCGGATTGCCCGGTACACGCTGGGGCCACTGGACCTCGCCGATTGTACGTGACGCATCCGGCGGGATCGAAACGGTGATCTCCGCAAACCCCGGCTCCCGCGCCCGGTCCCCGCCATAGAGGTCCCCACCCTTGACCGGCGCCCGCGTGGTGGCCACGATCATGTTGACCTTGCTGGTGTTTTCGGCAGAGACCGCGACCGGGATCAGGATTCCCGGCGGCCGCCCGCCGCAACCGGCCAGGGCAAGGCATGCGATCAGCAGGGCCGAACGTATGGCAAGCACTCTCACACCCTCGACCAGAACAGGACCGCCCCTGATACCCGCATCACGAATGCGGCTCAAGCAGGGCGGGCGGGTTGCTACAGGGT
The DNA here is from genome assembly GCA_002279855.1 of Rhizobiales bacterium 12-68-15. Taxonomy (GTDB): domain Bacteria; phylum Pseudomonadota; class Alphaproteobacteria; order Rhizobiales; family Xanthobacteraceae; genus Aquabacter. The sequence goes on along the minus strand of NCCY01000124.1, from coordinate 2,913 downwards.
TGCCGAAACCCCTTCGGAAATCGGCACAAACCGAACGGGCGACAGCATTTCTGCCGCGAGCCCCCCCGCGGATTTGCGGTAGCGGGTGAGATTCTGGACGCCCCCCGGCTCCCCCACAGGGGCGATCAGCACGCCGTCCATCCGCAACTGGTCCAGCAGCACCCGCGGAACTTCCGGGACGGCGGCGGTCACGAGAATGCGGTCGAACGGCGCCCGCGCCGGCTCCCCGAGCCGCCCGTCCGCCAGCAGCGCCGTCACATTCCGCAATCCCAACACCTGAAACCGCGCCTGCGCATCCGCCAGAAGTGCCCGATAACGTTCGAGAGTCACCACTTCCGCTGCCAGATGACTGAGCACGGCGGCCTGATAGCCGGAGCCGGTGCCCACCTCCAGCACGCGATGGGTGGCGTTGACGCCGAGCAGCGACGTCATCTCCAGCACCACGGCCGGCTGCGACATGGTCTGCCCGCAAGCGATGGGCAATGCCACGTCATCATAAGCATGCGCCCGCACCGCCGCGTCCACGAACAGTTCACGGGGCACAAGGCCCATGGCGTGCAGCACGGCCTCGTCCGCCCCGCCGCGCCGCCGCAGCGCACGCACCAAGGCGCCGCGCCGGTCATCCTCCGTCTCGCTCATGCTTTTCCGCCGTCAGATCCGGAGACCACCTTAGCAGATTCCGGCCCGTACCGGCTCGCGTCAAACCTTCTCTTGCGAACCCTTCGCACCTCCGCCACCTTCCCGCCCATGCGCCCCGCTGCCCTCGATCCCCTCTTCGCCCCCCTCACGAGCCTGAAAGGCATCGGCCCCAAGCTGGAGCGGCCGTTTGCCCGGCTGCTTGGACGCGAGGCGCCGCGGGTGGTGGACCTGCTGTTCCATTTGCCCTCCGGTTTCGTGGATCGCCGCGCCCGCCCCACCCTGGCCGAGGCGATTCCGGACACGGACGTGACGGTCGAGATTCGCGTCGACGGTCACCAGCCCCCTCCCCCCGGCCGCCGCGCGCCTCATCGCACCTATGTGAGTGACGCCACGGGCGATCTCGTGCTGGTGTTCTTCAACATGGATGCCACGGTGCTGGAACGCATGCTGCCGGTCGGGTCTACCCGGTGGCTCTGCGGACGCATCGCGCTCTATGACGGGATGAGACAGATGGCTCACCCCGACCGGATTCTCGACGAGGCCGGGCTGGCGCGGCTACCGCCGATCGAGCCGGTTTATCCGCTGGTGGAAGGCCTTGCCGCCGGGCAGGTGCGACGGGCCATGGAGGCCGCGCTCGCACGCATTCTCGATCTCGCCGAGATGCTACCGGCACAGCTCGTGGCGGCGCAGGGATGGCCGAGCTTCAGGCAGGCCCTTCATGCGGTCCACAAGCCACAGGGGCTGAATGATATCGCGGTCACCGGCCTGCCGTGGCAGCGCCTCGCCTTCGAGGAATTGCTGGCCCACCAGCTCACGCTGGCCCTGACCCGCGCGCACCAGATCGAAGCCGGGGGGCGGGCAAGCCGGGGAGATGGCGCGCTGGTGGAACGGTTGCGCGGCACCCTGCCCTTCCGCCTCACACAGGCCCAGGAAGAGGCGGTGCGCGCGATCCGCGAGGATATCGCTGCGGAGAAGCGCATGCTGCGCCTGCTCCAGGGCGATGTGGGTTCCGGCAAGACGGTCGTCGCATTGATGGCTGCGGCGTGTGTCATGGAGACGGGCCGGCAGGCCGCGCTGATGGCGCCGACCGAGGTTCTCGCCCGACAGCATCAGGAAACCATCGCCCCTCTGGCGGCGCGGGCGGGAATTGAGGTGGCGCTCCTCACGGGGCGGGAGAAAGGTCGGGCCCGGCAGGCAATTCTCGACCGCCTGCGCACCGGCGAAATCGGCTTGCTCATGGGGACCCATGCGCTGATCCAGCCGGATGTGGCGTTCAAGGACCTCGCGCTCGCCATCGTGGACGAGCAGCATCGCTTCGGCGTGGAACAGCGGCTCACTCTGGCCCGCAAGGGCGCGGCGGCCGACATGCTGCTGATGACCGCGACCCCCATTCCCCGCACGCTGGTGCTGACGCTGTTCGGCGACATGGCCATCTCCGAACTGCGGGAGAAGCCGCCGGGCCGGCAGAAAATCGACACCCGCTCCGTCTCTCTGGATCGGCTGGAAGATGTCGTGGAGGCCGCTGGCCGGGCCATCGCCGCCGGTGCGCAGGCCTACTGGATCTGCCCGCTGGTGGAGGAAAGCGACCTGTCCGACCTCGCCGCCGCCACCGACCGGCACGAAGCGCTCAAGGCGCGCTTCGGCGCGGCGGTGGATCTCGTGCACGGCAAGATGTCGGGAGCTGACAAGGACGCGGCCATGGCCCGCTTTGCGTCCGGCGAGGCGCGCATTCTGGTGGCAACCACCGTGGTGGAGGTGGGTGTGAACGTGCCCAACGCCACGCTCATGGTCATCGAGCATGCCGAGCGGTTTGGCCTTGCCCAGCTCCACCAGTTGCGGGGGCGGGTCGGCCGGGGCGAAAAGGCCTCCACCTGCCTGCTGCTCTACAAGGCGCCGCTGGGTGAAACGGCCAAGGCCCGCCTCGCCATGCTGCGCGCCTCCGAGGACGGCTTCGCCATTGCGGAGGAGGACCTGCGGCTGCGCGGCGAGGGCGACGTGCTGGGCACCCGCCAGAGCGGCTTTCCGGGTTTTGCGCTGGCGCGCCTCGAGCTCCACTCCGCCTTGCTGCCGGAGGCCCGCGCCACGGCCGCCGCGCTGCTTGCACGAGACGAAGGTCTCACATCAGAGGACAGTGCGCCGCTGCGGGCGCTCCTCTATCTCCACGGGCGGGATGCCGCCATGCGGTTCCTTGCGGCGGGCTGAAACGCGCCCGCTCATTGCCCCGCGCATCCCGGCATTGCGTAGGCCGGCTCAAACGGGACGCTTGGGTGCAAC
>NCCY01000382.1 GCA_002279855.1 Rhizobiales bacterium 12-68-15 | reverse complement strand
CCGGGGACGGCGGCAGGGCCCCGCCCGCCCGGCGTGCCGCAGGGGCGCGGCGGGCGCGGAAAACCGCGCATCAAGTCAATTGTTTGCGACCGGATGGTCTATCAATCCCGAAGGCGGGGGCGTTATGATGGTGCAGCCCTGAGGGATCGCGGAGTTCAATCATGCCAACCAGTTTCCCCACGCCCGGCGGCTCCGTCCGCGACCAGTTGACCGCCCTGCGCGCCGGCTGGGGGTGGTTCGTGGCCCTGGGCGTCGCGTTTGTCATTCTCGGCTTCGTCGCGCTAGCCCACCTTCTGGTCTCCACGGTCGCGACAGCGCTTTATGTGGGCGCGCTGGTGCTAGTGGGTGGCATCGTGCAGGTCATGCACGCCTTCCGCATCAAGGAATGGGGCCGCTTCCTGTTCTGGCTGCTGTCCGGTCTTCTCTATGTGGTCGCGGGCGGACTGATCGTCTACGAACCGCTGTTCGCGGCGGGGGTGATCACCCTGATGATCGGCGTGTCGCTGGTGGTGGGCGGCCTGTTCCGGGTGTGGGTCGGCATCAGCTCGCGGCCGTCCAGCGGCTGGGGCTTCATCGTCTTCGCCGGTGCCATCACCTTCTTGCTGGGCCTTGAGATCATTGCCGGCTGGCCGGTCAATTCCCCCATCATCCTCGGCCTCTTCCTCGGCATCGACCTGATCATCAACGGCGTCATGACCCTGATGTTCGGCCTCGCCCTGCGCAACAAGGCCGTCTGAGAGCCCCATGTCCTTCCGGTTCCTCTCCGCCGCCGGCGCCTTCGTGCGCGTGGCCTCCCTCGCCGTGATCGGCGCCGTCAGCCTCGCCGCCCTGCCTGCGGCGGCCCAGCAGGCGACACCCGCCTGCGTCACCGGGCCGGTGGTCGGCCTCAAGACGCCCCGCGCGGCGCAGGCCCTGGCGACGAAGCGCGCCCTGACCATCGTCGCTATCGGCTCGTCCTCGACGGTCGGGGTCGGCGCGTCGTCCGGGGCGCGCACCTATCCGGGCGTGCTTCAGGCGCTGCTGCGGAACCGCTTCCCCGGCACCGAGATCACCATCATCAACCGCGGCGTGAATGCGGAAGACGTGCCGGAGAACCTCGCCCGGTTCGAGCGCGACGTCCGCGACCTGAAGCCCGACCTCGTTTTGTGGCAGGTGGGCACCAATTACGTCATCCGCAGCTTCGGCGTGGGCAATTTCGGCGACCTGCTCCGCAAGGGCATTGGCGACATCCACGCCTGGGGCGCGGACGTTGTGCTGATCGACCTGCAATATTCGCCCTGGGTCAACGGCAAGCCCAATACGGCAGCCATCAACAGCCTGATCGCCTCCACCGCCCGGGCCAGCAATGCGTCGGTCTTCCCGCGCTATGCGCTGATGCGCAACTGGGCGGAGGTGCAGAAGATCCCCACCTCGCAGACCCTGATCTTCGACGGGCTGCACCTCAACGACTGGGCCTATGACTGCTTCGCCCGGTCGCTGGCCGCAAGCCTCATCCCCGCGCTTGGCGCCAGGACCCGCGCGGCGAGCCAGTAGCCGGCGCTGCGCCCCCGAGCGGCCTGCCCCCTCTCCCGC
>NCCY01000123.1 GCA_002279855.1 Rhizobiales bacterium 12-68-15 | reverse complement strand
GCCTCCGCCATTGCCGACCGGCGCGATGTCATTCCCGCAGCGCTTGAGGCAGCGGGCGGCCGGGTGGAACGGCTGGGCATGCCGGTGGACCCCGGCAACCTTCTCATGCTCGGCCGGCTGGGAGACGTCCCGGTGATCGGCGCGCCGGGCTGCGCGCGCAGCCCCAAGGAGAACGGCCTCGATTTCGTTCTCGCGCGCCTTTTGGCCAACCTGCCGGTGCGCGCGGCGGATATCGCCCGCATGGGCGCGGGCGGCCTGATCGGCGAGATCGTCACCCGCCCGCAGCCGCGCGAGGAGCCGCCGGAGCCGGCCCCCGCCCCCATCGCGGCGCTGGTGCTGGCGGCGGGGCGCGGCACCCGCATGGGCGGGCCGAACAAGCTGCTGGAGCCGGTGGGCGGCCGGGCGGTGGTGCGCCGGGTGGCGGAGGCGGCGCTGGCCGGCGGCGCGCGGCCGGTCATCGTCGTCACCGGCCATGACGGCGCGCGGGTGCGGGCGGCCCTCGACGCGCTCGACGTGGTGTTCGTGGACAATCCCGATTATGCCGCCGGCCTCTCCACCTCGCTGGCGGCCGGCATCCGGGCGGTGCCGGACGAGGCGCAGGGCGCCGTGGTGCTGCTGGGCGACATGCCGCTGGTGGATGCGCCGCTCGTGCGCCGGCTCATGGCGACGTTCGCTCCGGAGGAGGGGCGGCTCATCGTCGTGCCGGTGGCCGAGGGGCGGCGCGGCAATCCGGTGCTCTGGTCTCGCCGGTTCTTCGCGGCGCTTGCCGCCATCGAGGGGGATGTGGGCGCCCGCGCCGTTCTCGCCGCCCATCCCGAGGCGGTCGCGGAAGTGGAGGTCCATGGACCCGGGCCGCTGCTCGATGTCGATACGCCCGACGCGCTCGCCTCCGCCCGCGCCTTCGCAACCGACGCGTAAGGCGGCCCGCCGCAGCCGGTCTTACATCTTCGGGCTGCGGACATGCTCGCGCCGGAAGCCGAGCCCGACGATGCGCCCGGCAATATGGGCGAGCAGCGGCCAGCGGGCGATGCCTTTCAGGAACGCGGGCGGGCCGCTGCGCCCCGGCGCGTCCGCATCGCGCTTGCGCCGGTCCTTCTGCATCATCAGCTGGAGCTTCTGGGTCATCCGGGTCGGGAAGGTGCGCCGCCGCTGCACGGCCGCGAGATGCCGGTCGGCGAGCGCCCCGGCCCGCAGCGGCGCTGCGAGGATGTTGGCCGTGGCCACCGCATCCTGAATGGCGAGGTTCACCCCGACGCCGCCGATGGGCGACATGGCATGCGCCGCATCGCCGATGCACAGCAGGCCCGGCTTCCACCAGGTGCTGAGCCGGTCTATGCGCACTTCAAGGCGATAGATGTCCTCGAAGGACCGGACTTCCGACAGGCGCGTCGCCGGCAGCGGGCAGATGGCCGCGACCGCATCCCGGAAGGCGTCGAGACCGCGCGCGCGGACCTCGTCATAGCTTTCCCGGCGCAGCACATAGCCGCACTGCCAGTAATCGCCCCGGTCGATCATCACGAAACCCTGACGCGGGCCGGCATGGCCCATGGTGAAGGGCGGGTCGTCGGGCTGTCGCGACAGCTTCATCCACAGCACGTCGCGGGGGCTCCCGAAGCGCTCCACCACCAGTCCCGCCGCCTCGCGGACCCGCGACTTGCGCCCGTCCGCCCCCACAACAAGGTCACAGGGGATCTCGATTTCCCCCTCCGGCCCTGCGGCGGTGAGGCCGCGCACGCGCCCGTCCGTCTCCATCAGGCCCGTCATGCGGGTCGCCATCAGCAGGCGGAAATGGGGATAGCGCGCCGCCGCCTTCGCCACATAGTCGAGAAAGTCCCATTGCGGCATGAATGCGATGAAGCGGCAGGCGGTGGGCAGGCGGGAGAAATCGGCGATCGTCACGGTGCGCCCGCCGATCTCCGCATCGAGGCGCGGCGCCTGCGTGTGCGGCAGGGCCAGCAGCCCGTCCAGCAGGCCGATCTCCTTCAACACATCGAGCGTGGAGGGGTGGATTGTGTCGCCCCGGAAGTCGCGCAGGAAATCGGCATGCGCCTCGATGACGGTGACATCCACCCCGGCGCGGGCCAGCAGCAGGCCCAGCATCAGCCCCGCAGGCCCGCCACCGACGATGGCGCAGGCGGTGGTGATGAGGGCAGGGCGGTTCGTGGTCATACGCCCTGTTTAGAGCCTGCCGCGCCCGCTGGAAATGGCAGCGGCCTTCATTCGAATGTCACGAAACTGCGCCAACGAAGCTTCTGCAGGGGCCGGGGGCTTGCAAGCGCCTGCGCGCCGGACGATAGGCTTCACGCAAGCAAAGACCGGAGCGCCGCTCCGGTCCAACGTCCGGGAGGATCTGATGCGCTTCGTGTCTGCCCTTTGCGCCGCACTCGTGGCTTTCTGCATCACCGCGCCGCTTGCCGGTGCGCAGGAGTGGCCGGCGCGCCAGCCGGTGAAGATCATCGTGCCGTTCGGCCCCGGCTCCACGCCAGACCTGATCGCCCGCGTGATGGCCGATCATTTCCAGCAGAAGTTCGGCCACTCCTTCATCGTGGACAACCGGCCCGGCGCCGGTGGCAATCGCGGCACCGACGCCGTCGCCAAGGCCGAGCCGGATGGTTACACGATCGGCGTGTCCATTGGCGGTCCGCTGGGCATCAATGCCATCCTCTTCGGCAACCTGCCTTATGACCCGAAGAAGGACTTTTCCTATATCAGCCTGCTGGTGACCCAGCCGAGTGCGCTCGCCGTCAACACCGCCCTCGGCGTGTCCTCTGTGAAGGATCTGATTGCGCTGCTGAAGGCCGATCCGGGCAAGTATAATTATTCCTCCATCGGCAACGGCTCGCTCTCGCAACTCGCCATGGAGGCGATCCGGCTGGCCAGCGGCACCGACATCACCCATGTGCCCTACACCTCCTCGCCTGCTGCCGTGACCGCGCTGATCCAGAACGATGTGCAGATGGCCTGCCTGCCGGCGGCCTCTGTGACGCCGCTGGTGGGCAGCAAGCCGGTGAAGATCCTTGCGGTGACCACCGCCAAGCGGTCCCCCTTCCTGCCCGACGTGCCGACCCTGAAGGAGAGCGGCATCGATGTGGAGGCGGAAGCCTGGAACGGTCTCATCGCACCCGCCGGAACGCCGGAGCCCATCGTGGAGAAGCTGCGCGCGGCCGTCGCGGAGGCGCTTGCCATTCCCTCCGTCCGGGAAAAGCTGGCGGCGCAGCTCATGGAACCGATCCCCGGAAATGCCGAGCAGTTCCGCGCCAAGATCGACGCCGATCTAGCCCGCTGGGCGCCTGTGATCCGCGACGCGCGCATCCAGCTCAACTGACCAGACGAAGGGGCCGCAGACATGCAGTTCATCCAGAGCTTCGACCCGGCCTCCTTCCTCGACAGTACCATCAGCCTTATCACCGCCTTCGTGCTCGGCACCGTCATCGGCGCCGAGCGCCAGCTTCGCCAGCGCAGCGCAGGCCTTCGCACCATCGTCCTCGTGGCGGTGGGCGCCGCCGCCTATGTCGATATCGGCATGCGGCTGTGGGAGCATGAAGGCGCGGTGCGCATCATTGCCTATGTGGTGTCGGGCATCGGCTTCCTTGGCGCCGGTGTCATCATGAAGGAGGGCGCCAATGTGCGCGGCCTCAACACCGCTGCCACCCTCTGGTCCTCCGCTGCGGTCGGTGCGTGTGCGGGCGTTGACCGGATCGCGGAGGCGGCGCTGCTCACCGTCTTCATCCTTGCCGGCAACACGCTGCTGCGGCCGCTGGTGAATTTCATCAACAGCATCCCCATCGACGAAGGGTCTGCGGAGGCGAGCTTCCAGGTGCGAATCGCCGCCGATGCGGAGCGCGTGCCGGAGTTGCGCGACCTGCTGACGGCGCGCCTGAAGACCGCGCGCTATCCTGTCGCCCAGATCGAACTGGTGGAAACATCGGACGATGTGACCGAGATCGTGGCCACACTGGTCAGCACGGCCGCCAAGGCGGGGGACCTGGACGCGGTCGTCTCCCAGTTGCGGCGCTCGGCGGGCGTGAAGCACGCCAACTGGTCTGCCAGCAGCACATTCTGATGCCGCCACCATAGAGTACCGCCCCGTCGAGGGGTGACGGCGCTGTCCGATCGGGTATGATCGCGTCAAATGGTTCAGCTCTTTCTTTTGCTTATTGGCGCTCCCGTGATCCGCCGCCGGTGGTGGATTGTCGGCACTCTCGGCCTCCTCTGGCTTCTGCTGGGGGCGCTGTTCTTTGCCGACGCCTTCATCGAGGAGATCCGCATCACCGTGCCGTGGTTCGCCGCTCCGCTCATCCTTGACGGAGTGCTGTCGATTGTCGGTGCGGTGATATCGCGCCAGCGGCGGGCGCTGCTTGCGGCCAAGGCGGTGGCATTCCTCGCGGTGGCCGCGCTGCTCATTCTCGTTCCGCGCCACAGCGCCTTCGCCATCGCCATGGTGGTCGGCACCTTCCTGTGCGCCGACGGCTTCTGGCGGGCGGGCAGTGCGCTTGTCGTGCGCTTTCCCGGCTGGCCGCCCTCCTTCGGGAAGGGCGTGATCGAGATTCTGCTGGGCCTGTGGTCACTCTCGCCCTGGCCCAGCAATTATCGCGCGGAAGTGGGCTCGGACGTGGGCCTGCTGCTCATGGTCTCCGCCGCCGGCCTGCTCGGCCTCGCCCTTCAGTTGCGCTACATGGCGCCCGAGACCACGTTCGCCTCCATCATCTCCAATGGCTGGCCGCGCCTGCCGTCCGCGCGGGCCATCCGCAAGGGACCGCGCCGGCACGGGCCGCGCCAGCCCAAGCCGCTGGAGATGCGGCGGAGCGTCATTGTCCATGTCTGGACGCCCACGGGCGCCCTTCCGAGCCTGCGTCACGGGCTGGAACGCTACATCGCCGCTGTGGACGAGCAGGGCAACATCTCCACGGGACACTCCGCGCTGGAAATGCCGCCCGGCCTTTATATCAGCCACTATCCCGCCGAGGAGATCGAGCGCGCGCCCTCCGAATTCACCCGCATCCTGCGGGCAACGCCCGACAACAATGTGAAGGGGCGCTTCCAGCCGAGCTATGCCGAGGAAAGCGCCGGCTGGTGTCCCTCCAGCTTCCAGGTGAGCGTGCCCTTCATCGACGCGGCCTCGCTGCGTTATTTCTGGACGCTCTATCGCCGCGACGACACCTACAATCTCACCAACCGCAACTGTTCCAGCGTGGTGGTGAAGGCGCTGGATGCGGGGCTGGAAGGGGTGTTCGCGGATGCCGTCCGCTCGCCCGCTTTCATCCTGCGGCTGCTGGTGACGCCGGAATTCTGGGCGGCGGGCATGCTGCGCCACCGGGCCACCACCATGGCATGGACGCCGGGGCTTGTGCTCGACTATGTGCGGGCGCTTACTGCGGTGCTCAAACTCGTTTCACAGCCGGATCGCACCGTCGCTGCCGATTGATGGCGGGGCCGTCATGTCCCTGCCGCATTTGCACTGCAGCGAAAGGCTTCCTTCGGAGCGCGGCTCGCATTAGATAGGCGGCCGCCGTCCTGTGCGCCTCAGGTCCGCGCGGGAGAGCATCAGGGTCGCTGTCCGATCCGCAGGAGTTGCCCCTTGAACTGGATCTCGAACGTCGTCCGCCCCAAAATCCGCGATTTCCTCGCCCGTCGAGATGTTCCGGAAAACCTCTGGGTGAAGTGCCCGGAGACGGGGCAGATGGTTTTCCACAAGGATCTCGAAGCCAATCTGTTCGTGATCCCCGGCTCCGGCTACCACATGCGCATGGGCGCGGTGGCGCGGCTGAAGGCGACCTTCGATGACGGCGCCTATGAAGAGGTGCCGCTGCCGGAAGTGGCCACCGACCCGCTGAAGTTCCGCGACGAACGCCGCTATGCCGACCGCCTGAAGGATGCCCGCGCCAAGACCGGCATGCAGGATGCCGTCCGGGTCGCCACCGGCCTTCTGGAGGCGCTGCCGGTGACCATCGCCGTGCAGGATTTCAGCTTCATGGGCGGTTCGCTCGGCATGGCCGCCGGCGAGGCCGTGGTGAAGGGCCTCCAGACCGCCGCCGAGAAGGGCACGCCCTTCATCATGTTCGCCGCATCGGGCGGCGCCCGCATGCAGGAGGGCATCCTCTCCCTCATGCAGATGCCGCGCACCACGGTCGCGATCCAGGAATTGCGGGAAGCCCGCAAGCCCTACATCGTTGTGCTCACCAACCCCACCACGGGCGGCGTCACGGCCTCCTATGCCATGCTGGGCGACGTGCAGATTTCCGAGCCGGGCGCGCTGATCGGCTTTGCCGGGCCGCGCGTCATCGAGCAGACCATCCGCGAGAAGCTTCCCGACGGCTTCCAGCGCGCGGAATATCTGCGCGAGCACGGCATGATCGACATGGTGGTGCATCGCCACGAGATGCGCGACACGCTGGCCCGGCTCTGCCGCATGCTGGTGAAGGCTCCCGCCGTGCCGCCCAAGGGCCGTCTTCCCCGCCCCGCAGCGTGAGCCGGCGGCCCGCCCCCATGGCCGCGCCCGCCCCGCTGTCCGAGCCGGATGCCATCCTGGCGCGCCTTCTGGCGCTCCACCCCAAGCTGATCGACCTGTCGCTGGACAGGATCCACCGCCTGCTGGCGGCACTCGACCATCCGGAACGGCGCCTGCCGCCGGTGATTCATGTGGCGGGCACCAACGGCAAGGGCTCCACCATCGCCTTCCTGCGCGCGGCGCTGGAGGCGGCGGGGCAGCGGGTGCATGTCTATACCTCGCCCCATCTGGTGCGCTTCAACGAGCGCATCCGCCTCGCCGGCACGCTGGTGGACGACGCCGCGCTGTCGGACGCCCTGGCGCAGGCCGAGCGCGCCAATGACGGCGCCCCCATCACCCTGTTCGAGATCACCACCGCCGCCGCCTTCCTGCTGTTCGCGCAGACGCCGGCGGATGTGCTGCTGCTGGAAGTGGGGCTCGGCGGGAGGCTGGATGCCACCAACGTCATCGAGACCCCGCTCGCCAGCGTCCTCACGCCGGTCTCCATCGACCATGTGGATTTCCTCGGCCCGACGCTCGAACTGATCGCCGCCGAGAAGGCCGGCATCATCAAGCGCGGCGTGCCGGTGATCGTGGGCGAGCAGCCGGATGCGGCGCTGGCCGTCATCGAGCGGGCCGCCGCGCGCAACCGCGCGCCGCTGTTCGCCTGCGGCCAGCACTGGACGGTGCACGAGGAAAGCGGGCGGCTGGTCTATGCCGATGAAAACGGCCTGATGGACCTGCCGCGCCCCCGCCTGACCGGGGCGCACCAGATCGGCAATGCCGGGCTTGCGGTCGCAACGCTGCGCGCGGTCGAGGCGCTGCGCCTGCCGGTTGCGGCGGTGGAAGCGGGCATCCGCGGGGCCGAATGGCCCGCCCGCATGCAGCGCCTGCCGCCGGGGCCGCTGGTGGGCCGCGCGCCGGAAGGCACCGAGGTCTGGCTGGACGGCGGCCACAACACCGC